>CAYNTC010000012.1:0-19361 GCA_964399795.1 uncultured Pirellulales bacterium
AAAGAACGTGGATAGCTCTCTAATCAAGACTGGTACATAATTCGGGGTCAGAGCACTACAAACAGGATCACCTTATTATTTTTTAACTCTTTCTACAAGTAGAGAAATAGCAGATGTAACAGAAGAGGGGAAAATAGACTTCAAAGATTTTTCTGCTGTGGCAAGAGATTTTAGCTCATAAGGAATTTATAGAACAGATATTTCAAGTAATGGTAGTTAAGGAGGCTTAGGAGTTCCTGATGGTAAAATTGATTACCATGATATTAAAGCAGTTTGCGATGAAATGACTGAATAAAGTTTTTAACACTGTTTCTGAATAATTAAGGTTGACATTTTAAGCCTGTCACTTCGGAATTGATCCAAAATCCATATTCTGTTTTTCATCTAAATTCCCATTTTCACGGTAATTACATTTTTATTCTATGCTCCACGTGTTATATTATGTTGTCGATTGGACGGTAGATTGCTTTGCAATATTAAGCAGGACGCCAATAGCGGCTGATGAAAGTAGCAGGCTTGTTCCGCCTGCGCTAATGAATGGCAGAGGTATGCCTTTGGTTGGCAGCAGCACTGTCACCACTGCGATGTTAAGGGCGGCCTGACCTGCTATCGCCAGGACAATACCAGCAGCTAAAAGCTGGCCGAATCGGTCCTGGCAACGGCGAACCACGAGAATTCCCAACCAGATGAATACAATAAAGAGGCCAATTACCGCTGCGGTGCCTGCGAAGCCAAGCTCTTCGCCAATAATAGCGAAGATAAAATCTGACGTGTCTTCCGGTAGATGCCCATACTTACAAATTCCTCGACCTAAGCCTTTGCCCCAAAGGCCGCCGGAGCCCAGAGCAATCAGCGATTGCTTTGCCTGGTAGCCAACCGAATCAGCCCATTTTTCGCGGTCGATGAAAGCGATAATGCGCTTGAGTCGGCTGGGCGAATAGTAGAGCATTGTTGCAAAACCGGTTACGCCAACCGCTAAAAGTGAGCCGAGATGCCACCAACTTGAGCCGGCAATTACCAACATCAAAAAGCTCAGAATCGCTAAAAATGCTGCTGTACCAAAGTCTTCCACGACTATCAACCCGACCACCAGGCCGATAACACAGCAGATTGGCAGGAACCTTTTCCTGTATAAGCGTATGTCGGAGTCGAACTTGGCAAAGGCCGCTGCAAGAAAGAAAATGAGCGACCATTTTGCAAGCTCGGAGGGCTGGAAGCTTATCGTCAAGGGGCCGAGTTTGATTCGGTACCAGCGAAGAGCCTGGTTGATCTCGGTGCCGAGCCAAAAGATGGCTATAAGTAAAACTATACTAAGGATTAAAAGATAAGTTGTTGATGACCTTAGCAAGCCGCCTGCAAAGCTGAATCTACGGTAATCAACACGTGAGAAAGCAAAAATGACAAGACAGGCCAGAGGGAAAAACAGGATTTGGCGGAGGCCAGGATAATTGTAGGACATCCGTAAGTCGAGGTCATAACTTATGTTGGCACTAGCTGAGAAGACAAAGACAACGCCGATGGCCATTAAGAGCACAATAACCGCGGCGATTTGATTGTCCTTTGTAACTTTAAGCATTAATTTTACAATATTTACATTATGAAGCCGTTGGATGTGCAGTTCACCAAGGCACGTCCCTGAATAGTATTCTTCGGTAAGGACGGCGCGAAAACAGCAGAAATTTTGGAAAAAGCGTAAGCAAGTTAGCAGAGAACGAGATTACTTTTGATTTGATGGACTGGATGATTGGCTATATAAGTTTAAAGTGTACAATAACCTATTTCATAAGATACTAATCCAGTCAAAATAAAGTTACAGGAATCAGAACAAAAGGAAAAAGCGAGCCAATTTTATAAGCTTGATAGGTGTGGTATAAATTGAAGGTTCAGTGTGAGCTTTGTCCAAAACAGTGCCTGATCAGTCCAGGCCAAAGTGGTGAGTGCCGGGTTAGGATCAATATCGACGGGGTTCTGCGGACAGTGGTATACGGATATCCTTGCTCGATTCATGTTGACCCGGTTGAGAAGAAACCGCTCTTTCACTTTTTACCGGGCAGCCGAATTCTTTCTATAGCTACAGTGGGATGCAATCTTCACTGCAAGAACTGCCAGAACTGGGAGATCTCTCAGGCCAATCCGGAAGAAAGTACAGCCTTTCCATGCTCGCCCCAGCGACTTATCGCGCTTACCAAAGAAGCAAACTGTCCTTCGTTAGCATATACATACACCGACCCGATTATCTATTATGAGTATACTTACGACAGTGCAAAACTGGCCAGGCAGGCCGGGATTCGAAATGTGCTTGTGACAGCAGGTTATATAAATGAAGAGCCCTGGAGAAGGCTGCTGCAATACGTAGATGCTGCGAATATAGATTTGAAAGCGCTTTCAGACGAATTCTATCGTGACGTTTGCTCGGGAACGCTGAAACCTGTTCAAAAGGCGCTAATTATAGCAAAAGCAAGCGGTGTATTGGTGGAGGTGACAAATCTGATCATTCCGACGCTGAACGATAAGCCTGAGCAGATACGCGACCTTTGCCAGTGGGTAAAGGCAAATCTTGGCGGTGAAACGCCACTTCATTTTTCACGGTTCTTTCCCCGCTATAAGATGCGACATCTGCCGCCGACCTCTCTTAAGACTCTGGACCTCGCCCGTGAGATTGCAATGGAAGAAGGCCTGCAATACGTTTACATCGGAAACATCCTGAGCAAGGAAGGACAGAATACATATTGCCCAGGCTGTAAGAAGCTGCTCATTGAGCGCACTGGTTATACAATTTTACAAAGTCAGATTAAAGGGGGAAAATGTCCTGATTGTGATAAAGAGATTTATGGTATTTGGCAATGACACGAAGAACATTCATTAAGAAAGTTTTGAAGACAAGCTCGGTGATTCTTGGCTATATGGTCTGGTTAGGTGGTAAGGTCCTGCCGCGAAAATTTGTCAAGGCTGTTCCTGGCAAAAAATATCCAGGTCGAGTTGAGCATTTAAGAAGTTTTACTGAACAAAGTGAATGGAGTGGATGATATGGATACTGCTTTTAGAAAGTTCGGCTTAGGAAAGCTTCTTTTTGGTATTGCAATCTTGGCTGGATGTGTTTTCTTACTGATATATGATAATGAGCACCGGAAGAACACAGGCAGCGCTTCGGAGCAGACAACAACAGCACAGAAGGAGGGGGCAACTGAAGGTGTTACTAAAAATGTTTTGCCCTCGTTGCTTGGAGGAAAATGGTATGAAGCTGATGCTAATGCGCTGCAAGAACAAATAAAAGGCTTTTTCGAGAAAGCAGAAGTCCAGCCAAAGGACGACGTGATTGCTTTAATTTTACCTCATGCGGGGTACTCCTTCTCCGGACAGGTTGCAGCTTATGGAGCTAAGGTTGCAGGTAGGCAATATAAGCGGATAGTTGTCATTGGGCCGAGTCATAGTACGCGAATGGAGGTTTTGAGTGTGCCTGGCGTGACACATTACGAAACGTTGTTAGGTCAAGTGCCTCTTGATGTGGAATTCATAAATAAACTTCTTAAGTACCCGGTTTTTCAAAACGTTCCAGTTGCTCATAAATACGAGCACAGTGTACAGATAGAACTGCCACTTTTTCAGTACTGCCAGAAGGATTTCAAGTTCGTGCCGATTATAGCTGGCCAGTGTCCGCCGGAAACGATTGCAAAAGCTGGCGCTATCATTAAGGGTCTGATAGATGCTGACACGCTTGTTGTCGCAAGCTCGGATTTCGTGCACTATGGCCAATCTTACGGTTATGTGCCTTTTAAAGAAAATATACCTGAGCGAATTAAAGAGATTGACATGGGGGCTTATGAATACATTGCTCGATTAGATAGTGATGGTTTTCTGGAATACAGGCGAAAAAGTGGAGCAACAATATGTGGTTATGTCCCGATTGCAATACTGCTTAGTATGATGGATGACACGGTCAAGGCAGAACTTCTGAAGTACACAACCTCGGGGGAACTGACAGGGGATTACAGCAGATCGGTTAGTTATCTTTCTGCTGCTTTTTATGGTCGGTGGGCAAACTGCTCTGAAGTTGAACCAGAGATACACAATGCCGAATTGACAGAGCAGGATAAGAAGCAATTGTTAATTTTAGCAAGGAGAACTATTAACCATATACTTCAGAATGGAACCGTTCCCGAACCCTCCGAATTGGGTGTGGAAATAACCGATGCTATGAAACATCCACGTGCAGCGTTTGTAACATTGAAGAAAAATTCACAGCTTAGAGGTTGTATCGGTGACATATATCCGCAGCGACCTTTATATAAGTCTGTCATAATAAATGCGATTTACGCAAGCTTTAGAGACAGACGGTTTCTGCCGGTGAAAAAGGAAGAATACGACGATATTAAAATCGAAATATCTATACTGACAGTTCCAAAACCTGTGGCTTCAGCCGACGATATTAGAATTGGAGTGGATGGCGTTGTATTATATAAGGACGGCAAGTCAGCGTTATTTCTGCCACAGGTTGCTACTGAGCAGAGATGGAATATTGACGAGATGCTCACACATCTGTCGCTAAAGGCCCAGCTTCCCGGCGATGCGTGGAAGGCCGGTGCGAGCTTTCGCACTTTTCAAGCACATGTATTTGGCGAAGAATAATGAAGATTGCTCGCGCACTTCTCATATTCAGTTTCGGTTTATTCACCATCGCAGCTCAAACGTTGCTGTTCCGAGAATTTATCACGACGTTCGAGGGTAATGACATAAGTGTTGGGATATTTTTCGCGTCGTGGTTTTTGTGGGTTGGATTGGGAGCTGTACTTGTCTATAAAGGCAAACACTTCACAAATTGGCTCATAAAAAATATCGAGCTGCTTTTCTTGAGTTACCTGCCTGCCTTTGTCCTACAGTTGGTATTGATAATCCAGATGCGTGAGATCGCGGGTGTTGAATCTTATACACTACTATCCATTGGAAACATAGTTCTCTGGTCGATGATTGTCAATGCGCCGGTAAGTATCATCACTGGAATGCTGTTTCCAATTGCATGCCGTTGGGTCGGTTTGGGCAAGGATTCGAGCATCCGGCACGTTTACATTTTCGAAGCAGCGGGAAGCTTTGTCGGTGGGCTGGGCGTGACTTTCCTTTTTACTATGGGGGCAAACCTGGTCAAGGTTTTTTTCATTCTTACTTTTATTATTTGTTTTTCCGCCCTCATCGTGCAGCTTACGAAACTATTTACCGGCCACGCGGAATATGCCAAGCTCAAGGCATCCGCAGGACGATTTGCTTATTATGCCATTACAATCGGATTATGTCTTTTGATTCTGTTAGGCGTTACAGTCGGTCTTGCGACGAAAACCGACGAGAAATTGATACGTTACGTGAGGACTATTAAGTGGAGCAAGCTGCTTCCGCCCGAAGCGCTTCACGGCTCATTCCAGACGCCACAGGCTGAGTATCTATACGGAGTCTATCAAGGTCAGTGGGTAGTTGTTAGCCAGGGCAGTGTTTGTGAGGCGCTACCTGACAGAAGCACAGCCGGTCAAATAGCGGCGATTAGTCTGTGTCAGAATCCTAAAGCTGAGCACATATTAGTTATAGGTTCGGGATTGGGATTGTGCAATGAGCTGTTACGCTTGCCGCAGATCAAGACGATAGATTGGGCACATACTGATACTGAGTATGTGCGTTGTGTCAATGAATTCATACCGGAAGAATTCCGAATTGATGACGAGCGCTTTCAACCATTAAGCGAAGATGTCAGGTCATCTCTTGTATGGAAGAAACAGTATTACGATATCGTGATCGTGAATCTTGGCGAGGCCACAAGTTCGGTTCTCAACCGATATTACACGGTTGAGTTCTACAGGCAGGTTAAGGAATCTCTCAAGTCCGAAGGTGTATTAGTTGTGAGTGTCGCTGGCGGCGAGAACATCATGGGTACTGAGCTGGTTAATCTCGGTGCCTCAACTAAGCGTACGCTTGAGCAGGTCTTCTCAAATCTTGTTCTTGTGCCTGGTGAGGATACATGGTTCGTCGCATCGGATTCAGAAAGTCTAAGCGGCGACCCTGCAATTTTGCGGGATCGATTTGCGAGTATAGAAGACGGGGGTGAGATTTTTTCTGCGGATGGATTGCTTTCTGTTTATCTACCGGATCGTGCTGAAAAGGCTATGGAAAGTTACGCAAGCGCGGATTTGCCCGAGCGATTGATGATTAACCGCGACTCACGGCCACTGACGCATCTTTATAGCCTGCTATTAGCAGCAAAGCAATCCGGCGCACCGCTGACGCGATTCGTCAAGCTTCTAACTGTAGCAGGGCTGCTGGTCTTTGTAATACCGATATTAGTCTTCGTTGTGCTACGAATTGTTTACATCTTTTATTCAGCAAAGACTCAAAGCGGAGAATCCGACTTTGATAGTTCATTCTTGGTTTTTTCAACCGGATGGGCAGCTATTGGAGTTGTGATCGTCTTGATGTATTTGTATCAAACCCGCTTTGGCTCACTTTATCTACATATTGGAATTATTTCATCTCTTTTTATGGTCGGATTAACAGCAGGAGCGACTTTGATTTCGTACTTCCTGCAAAAACACGTGAGAATAGGGTCATGGACAGGCAATGCAAAGTTATTGCTCGGGATTATTCTTGTCCATACGCTGGTTCTTGTAGCGGTCGCCTTTTGGGCTACACAAGAACCGCCAACAATACGGGGTGCTATCGGCAGCACATGGCAGAGGGGACATCTCATTTTCGGACTTGCATTTGTTCTATGTGGTATTTGCTCGGGCTGCTACTTTCCTATTGCTGCTCGCCAGCTTACCGATGCTGATTTTGAGCTGGGTCAGGCGGGCAGTAAACTTGAGATGGCCGACCACCTTGGAGCGGCCGTCGGAGGTTTTGCGACGAGTCTGGCATTGGTACCTGTTCTCGGGACTCGACTAACTTTATTTTTAATTGTAGCGATTATTTTAGCCAACGCACCACCAGCTATACTGAAATCTTATAGGCAGATAAGAATATATTCTCCTGCAGCAGGAGGAATGGTCTTTCGCAGAAGACTTGGTTATACGTTGGCGGCGGTCGCTGCGATAATTATCCTAAGCTCGAACCTGCTTGCTTGGGCAGGCGCACGTTTGAAGCCATTGCTATCAGTGCAAACAGCTCAAGCCTTAGTGGGTCAGCAACAACTGAAGCAAAACTCAGCTATTCTTGCAGAAAGCGGGAGAAAAATAAATTATTTTGAGGTCTATGATGTCGGTGAAGAGTCAGCCGGCTATGTGTTTAGTTCTGCGGATTTAGCTCCGGAAGTTCGTGGTTTCGGCGGCAAGATAAATATAGCCATTTACATCGATCAAAATGGTACGCTCATCGACTTTCATATCTTGCATTCGAACGAAACGCCGAGTTATCTTGACCTTCTAAAAAATTGGCTGGAGCGATTAAAAGGGCGTAAGATATTCACGGCTCAGCCCTTCGCTGGCGTTGATGCGGTAACAGGGGCGACCGTAAGCTCAAAAGCAATTGTTTCTGCCCTTGAGCAATCCGGACACAACTTTGTAGTGCATGTCTTAGGTCGTTCTGGTGCCGAAGAACTTAGATTGGCAGGTGATAAGACTATATATCTGCCCGATGTATCCGTAATGTATCTAATAGCTGCTTTCGTACTGGCGCTTATGGTGAGTTACTACGGTGGATTCTGGAGCAGATTGGCTGTGCTTTTTACTAACCTTCTCGTCGGCGGTATTATATTGAACCTTCAATACAGCAGCGAACAAATGGTAACCTTTTTATCTTTTCAGGTCCCTGCCTTTCAGTTGGCGGGGCCATTCTTACTAATTGTAGGGGTTCCGGTTGTAGTTTTACTTTTTGGTAACATTTATTGCGGCTATATATGTCCTTTTGGAGCGCTGCAGGAAGTGCTTAGCTACATTGTGCCCAAAAGACTCAAGCGACCGGCCCCACAAGACCAGATGCAATGGGGTCGGTTCGTCAAATATGTTGTTCTTTTTGTGTTGCTTGCAGCTTTCTTTTTAGTTAGAAACCGCACGACACTGGCAGCGGATCCCCTAATTTCGATTTTCGGCTTGCAGATTTCACAGAGCGGTTTTCACCTGGCTGGCGCAGGCTTTAGTGTAGTTATGTTTATAGTTGTTGTGACAGCGCTTTTATTTTCTCTTTTCTATACACGGTGGTGGTGCCGATACCTTTGTCCCGCAGGGGCTTTTCTGTCGCTGCTTAATGGAATAGCCTTATTCAAGAAATATCTGCCAGCCAAGAAATTTAGTAAGTGTGAGTTTAGACTCACCGCAAGGGACAACTTGGATTGCATACAATGTGACAGGTGCCGATATGAGAAAAGGGCGTTGATTCAGCATCCAGCGCTGGAACGCACAAGTTCCACATCTGTGGAGGTTGTTCCGCGATTTTTTATAATTAGTGTGCTCGTAGTAGGCGTGCTCGTCTCAGCGGTTTCTGTTAGAAGGTTTTTGCAGGTTGTTCCTGCAGGTGGCGATTATTCAGCTAAATTTGTCTCTTCAGGGGGCCAGCCGAGGGATGTGGATGTGCAGCAGATAAGGAAACTGATTGAGCAAAACAGACTCTCCGACCATGAAGCGGAGTACTATAAGAGAGTCGAGTAAAGTTGCCTGTCGTTTGGGGTATCATTCGGCTCATCGACGAAAATAGTTTATCAGCCAGATAATAAGCGTTATGATAATGGATAGTATTATGCAGCTTGCGATAGGAATATAGATGCGCCAATTCCTTCCCCCGAATTCCAGATCGCCGGGGAGCCTGAAAAAGCCTATCCGTCCGAGCAATACTAAAAGTACGCCAAGCAGAACGATAACAAGGCCGGATAATATCAGGTACTTACCGATTTGTTGTGGACCAAAACCCATATTTAACCGTTAGCTCCTGTCTTTAAGAGCGGTTCCATGTCTAATCAGCTTAGCCAAGAGTTCCACATCTTATAATAATACAAATCCATGATTGGCTCAATATCTCTATCCGGCATGTCTTCTCTACTTAAATGCAAGCAGGGCCGCACTAATCCTCCAATTACGATTATTTTTATTTATTTTTGTTGACGCGCGGTCAGTTCTCCGATATAGAGACAATAGTGGAGCATATTCTCACGTCTCTCAAGAATATCCTCTTAACAAAAAACCGAGAGACATAATTTATGGCCGTTAGTAGGCCAAAGGAGCACAGTAGTGAGTACAGGTACAGTAAAATGGTTTAATGGGCAAAAAGGCTTTGGTTTTATCACCCCCGATGATGAAGGCGATGACTTGTTCGTTCATCACTCGGAAATCAAGACGACCGGCTACGCCAGTCTTGAGGAAGGTCAGAAGGTGGAATTCGAGGTCGGACAGGGCAAAAAAGGCCCCTGCGCGACCAACGTAGTTCCTGCTTAATCCAAAGCAACACCCAGGAAAAACCAACGGGCTCCGCTAAAACCGGAGCCCGTATCATTTCTTGTCCCCACAAGCCTTAAGCGATGATCCAATAATACCAAATATGATTAACCCGATGTGCAATTACATCCAACTTGAAAACCGCAACGCGAACCGTTTTATGGCAAAAACGGGATGATGTTATCAACTCCTCGTTCGTAGCGTGTTACCACATATGAGGTGATGTCTGGTCCTTCATTCAGGTTATCTGTAAGGCAGCATAGGTTTACTCAGTACCGAGAGAATAGCACAAGGCAATCTTGCAAAAAAAGCAGCTTTTTGGTATACTATATTTTGTCAAAAAGCTAAATTCAAACGATAAAAACCGTGCGAAATTAAATTAACTGAACAATCATTCCATTTCGCGCATCATAAAATAGGATAGGCTCTGTTGAAAACCTAAAAATTGTCATTCCGAGCGCACCGTAAGGCGTCCCCTAGGGAAGGCGAAGCCGAGTCGAGGAATCCCTCGGCTGGATTCGGCAGGCTCACCACAGGTATGCTCGGGACAGGTCTGTTTTTAATAGATTTCTCCACTCCGCCCCTTAGGGGCTTCGGTAGAAATGACAACCGACCTTTTCAACAGAGCCATCGGGTGGTTAAATAATCAAAGAAAAGACAAATATCACTATGAATAAACGAAAAGCATTTACATTAATAGAACTCTTAGTGGTCATAGCTATCATTGCTCTGCTGATGGCTATACTATTGCCGGCGCTAAATCGAGCCAGAGAGCAGGGTAAACGTGCTGTTTGTCTTAGCAATCTTAGACAGCTGACGCTCGCATGGATTATGTATGCGAACGACTGCGAAGGCAAGATAGTAAACAGTGATGTAAGTTACCCGGGCAACCCTCCTGTGGATACTTGGTGGGTGCACTGGCCTACGCAAGGCCATGATAGTACTACTGAGGAATGGGAAACAGCTATCGAAAAAGGACAACTGTGGCGA
Source organism: uncultured Pirellulales bacterium (assembly GCA_964399795.1). Lineage (GTDB taxonomy): Bacteria > Planctomycetota > Phycisphaerae > Sedimentisphaerales > Anaerobacaceae > CAYNTC01. The sequence continues at coordinate 10,386 of CAYNTC010000012.1, forward strand.
TATTGTAAAAATTTAAAACTTTACAAATGCCCAAATGCTCAGCGGCAGCGGCAACTGACGTATACCATAGTCGATTCAATGAATGGTTATTGTGGCTGGGATGCTTATACTCCGGACCTTAAAATAAAAAATATAAATCAAATCCGCAGGCCATCTGAGAGGATGGTTTTTCTTGGTGAAGATCCAGTTAGTCCAGGTACATGGGGTGTTTTGTATTCGGAGGAAGCATGGTATGACCCCCCGCCAAAGCTGCACAGCAGAGGGACGACCTTCTCTTTTGCTGATGGCCACAGTGAATACTGGAAATGGAACGACAAGCGTACTGCAGAGACCACTTGGGATGATCGTAATGTTGCCCAGACAGGTAATGCAGATTTACACAAGGTGCAGAAGGCTGTCTGGGGTAAACTTGGATACGAACCTGCTATAGAATAAAAGACACACAAAAAGCAACTTTACTCGAGAGAATACGTATCTGTGCACTATTGGATTTTGTTATAGAATAAGTCGGATTTTCGATAAGGGATATGTATGAAAGAACGTGTGTCGAGAAAAATTCAGGAAGAACCACCTCTGGTGCACGGTCAAAGAACCACGCCCAACGTGTTATTATTCGTGGAAACCTCGAGAGAGTTTGGCAGAGGCTTATTGCACGGAATTGCAAAATACTCGCGATTACATGGGCATTGGAGGATATATCGAAGACCGCTGGCGCTGGACTCATCGCTACCGGACTGGAGAGAGATGAAGATTGATGGGGCAATAGCCCGTGATGTTAAAGTCGCTCAGATTCTCATACACTCGGGATTTCCGGTGATTTTTGTGCAGCACAGCAGAGACATGTATAAGGATTTTCCAGCTATTATAACAGACTCACCTTCGATTGGACATATGGCAGCCGAGCATTTCCTTGATAGAGGATATCGAAATTTCGCATATTGTGGTTTCGATGATTTTGTCTGGTCAAGAGATCGCAATCAATACTTCAAGCAGCGACTCGAGCAGGATAATCTCAATGTTAACACTTATCAACAGCCAAAGTCCAAGGCAAAATGTTTATGGGAGAACGAGCGATACTTGATTGTCGACTGGCTGATGTCTCTGCCCAAGCCAGTTGCTTTATTTTGCTGCAATGACGACCGGGCACTGCAAGTTGTCGAAGCCTGCGAATTGGCAGGAGTGCATGTCCCTGAAGATGTTGCTGTTCTGGGTGTAGACAACGATGTTCTTGTATGTGATTTGGCTGAACCACCAATATCCAGCATAGCAATGGGAACCGAAGCAGCGGGTTATGAGGCGGCAGAGCTGCTCAACCAGATGATAAAAGGCAAAAAAGCGATAGGTAAAAGAATAATTGTTTATCCTTCCTACATTACTACACGTGTCTCCACAGATATTGCGGCAGTTTCCGATACTGAGGTTGCAACTGCGATTCGTTTCATTCGCAAAAACGTTGATAGAGCCATACAAGTAATGGATGTTGTAGATGCTACAACAGTATCAAGGAGGGTGCTCGAGAACCGCTTCCGGACAGCGCTGCGATGGTCAATTCACCAGGAAATCAGGCGAATGCGTGTCGATCGCATCATCCAGCTTCTGGTTAGCACCGACATGACTGTCAGAGAGATTGCACTGCGATGCGGATTCGATAGTGCCTGGCACATAGCCAGATACTTTCGCAAAGTAACAGGAGTCAGTCTTCGAGAGTACCGCAGAAAACATGCGCCGAGTTAGAAGCAATGTTGAATAAACGACTTACTCCGAACATTCAATATACTAAGATAGTATCTATAATAGGATTAGGAATACAAAATCGCCTAAGTAAAGAAGATTATACTTTATTGCCGTTTCTAAATTTGGGCTAATTAAGTTTTTTCGCAAAATGGCTAAAAGAAAACGCGATTACGTCTTGTTTTATGTACATTATTATGCAATAATCTTAAAAAGGGGGTTTGTGGTGCGCGAAATGTACCACCTAATAGGTTTAGTTCCTAGTTGATGAAGGGGTTTAGCAATGCGAAAAGCATCATATATAATCGAAGTAAGTAAAAACACGCCAGCTTTGGCTAACAGAGAACGTCTTGGCGGTGTTTCTGGTGCTGCTTCTAGCTTGAGCTATAGCTCTCGTGTATGGTTCGGAATGGAAAAAAGGGCAGGAGCGTTCACACTCATAGAACTGCTTGTCGTCATTGCCATAATAGCCTTGTTGATGGGAATATTACTGCCGGCGTTGTCGAGAGTTAGAGAACAAGCTAGGCAACAATCGTGTGCAACACGCATTCGTGAACACTTGTTAGCCTTAAATATGTATGCTAATGGCAACGATACAGTACTACCATTACCCGCCACTGCCGGATACTGGTTGCAGGACGTTGCGATCAATACCGTACACTTCATGCTTAGGACCGGCATGACACGAGAAATGTTCTACTGCCCGTCGAACTCTACTCACCAGAAGTACAATGACCTGTTCTGGATGTTCAACAACGACACATGGAACGGCCGAAGATTCACAAGAGAAGATGGCTTTATTGTATCCGGTTATTGCTTTATATTGGATGTTACTCAAGGAACACGGCCTGAGATTAACCGCTATGAAAGAGATAGCTCTGATAAAATCTGGTTAAAGACAGTTCAAGAGAAATTTCCAGCCATGAGAGAATTGGTTGTTGATTCGATAATGGGAGTAACTCGAGACGGAGCAAAATACGGATACAATTTTGCGGAGGTTGCTGGAGGCATCTACTCAGAAAGTAGAGTGTACGATCGAACAAACCATTTGAGAGGTGAAACTCTTCCTATCGGAGGAAATGTTGGCTTTTTGGATGGTCATACGGAGTGGAGGAAGTTCGACCCAGATATGGAAGGCGACACTGCAGTGCCCCGCTATGATGGTCCTCCAGCTTTCTTCTGGTAGGCCCAACCTATTGAATATTATAGGCCTATAGACCATCTTTTCCTTAACAAGCCACAGAGTTACCTCTGTTATAAATTATCGGAAATTCTTTAATCTGCAATAGTACAGTTTTGGGGGCTACGCCACGTGGACCAGCCTTTTTTACATTTTCCTATCATCTTTTTTTGCTTCTCACGACAATACTATTCATAATATCACAGGCATAAATGGTATTTTACAGCCTCGATGAAGCGGCCAAATGTAACCTGTTAGGCCGAAGCTAATCCACCTCGTCTAAATAAGCCAGGGAAGGTTATAAATTGGAAAATCGGCTGGAGATTATCGCAGATGATTACTCAGCATTGCCAAGTTTGCTCAGACATATTAGTATATGTAGATATTGTCCAAAACATACACATTGCTGTGAAGATGAGGTAATTATCATGGATAAAATCTACACCCAATCAGAGACAGGCTGCTGTCCAAGGTTTGATCCTGTGCCGTGGGATGAAAAAGAGATAACCTTTCAGGATAAATTATTCATTAAAGACCATGTCAGAAGTTTCATGCACATTCCATTGAATTTTGGAAATGTAATGGTTAAGAATATGGAAATGATCAACAAGGCTGGCGCTCTTGCGCCGGTGCCTGTTATGCTCTCGGATGAGAACTCGCTCTGGGGATCGGATATCTATATTGCAGTGGCAAAAGATGTGCCGGGGGCCAAGATGGTACGGATATCAGGAACTTTTCTGACGAAAGTTTTTGAAGGGCCTTACAAAGATATCAAGAAATGGATAGAAGAAATGAAGGCTTATGTTAAATCCAAGAATAAGGAGTTTGAAAAGCTCTACTTCTTTTATACAACATGCCCAAAATGTGCTGAGTACTATGGCAAAAATTACACAGTCTTGCTGGCGCAAATCTAAGGTTCGTGGTGCTGACTTATTATGTTAGCCAAATTGTAGGCATTGTTGCCTCAGTTCACAATGAAGTTTGAATCAAGCAAATAGTCTCTTGGGGGAACGAAAGGATTTGTGCGTGTTTAATGTATTCGCTGTGACTATCCCCTTTACAGCCATAACGATAATATTCATTGTTTTGGCTACCGCTGTAGCGGCATTTGTCAGAAGGAGAAGTCGGGATAAATGCCTAAGGGATTTTGAGCACAACATGGTAACGCTGGAAGAAACGTCCGGCAAAATAGTCTGGGGTAAGATGAGAGTGGAAAATACGGGGCTGGAGTTTATATACCCACAGGTGCATAAAGATGAAAAAGGACATGACGAAACAAGCTATATTCTCTACAAGTACGAATATCCTAATATCGGGGCTGTGATTCGTTTCCATGATGAGCTGAGCGAAATCAATAAGAAAAAGAGAGAAAAAGAACTGAAAAAGACCTATCACCCCAGGTTGTTACGAAGGCTTAAAAGAAAGATACTAAACATCTTCAAAACGGTTAGGGATTCGGTCGTGGAAGTAGTGAACCTACTGGTCAGTCAGGCTAAGAAGGCTACTCCTGCGGGGAGGGTACTAAGCTCTCAAGATAAATATGTTTCCCAAATGAAGCAGGAATTAATGGGATCAGTAGGGGCCTCTTTTGAGCCATTGCTGGAAAGATATATTGGTCATGAGGTCGTACTCGAATTGATAAAGGGCGATAAGCTATATGAATACTCGGGCGTACTAAAAGAATATACAGCAGATTTTATAGAAGTAATGGACGTCAATTACATCGTAAAAGCAAATCAGCCGGAAAGAAAGGCAGATTTGGTTGTGCCTCGAAAGCTCGGCATCGTCCGACATCTCGGAGAATAATATTCGTATCTCGTATTGCGTGACGCGTATTGCGTTTTACTCTTTCATTCTCCGTGGGACGCCTTACGGTGCTGCGGAAGCAGGAATCTATATTTAGCCTGCGGTTTTACCGCAGGTTTTATTTGGCCAACGAAAAGTTAAAAATTTATAAAGCCCCTGCGGCAGGCAGGCGTCCCCCTCACGCAGACAAATATCGAGACGATGCGAACGAAGAAAAGCTCAGCGGCGAGGCTTGTCCGTTGGAGCACTTTTTTGGGCGTTGCTTTCGTGGGCTTGTTGTTTCTTCTCTTGAGCCTTGGACCTTTTGCCCATTACCAACTGTTTGAGTCCCCCAAAAAGTCCGAAGAAACCTCCGAAATAAATAAGAATCCAAATCAGGCTCACTGGTATCTTAAAGAGGCTAGCGAGTAAACCTTTCCCCAAAACCGCTTCGATAAAATCATCTACCCGGTAGTGTGCCTGAAAGAGAAACAAGATCACGGCGATTATGATCCACAGAAGGGAGAATACCATCATCCCGATTGCATCTTTTCTTTCTTGCTTCATTTCCTTCTCCTGAAAGCTCGGAACAATGCATAGAATCCAACAATTCCACCAACCAAAGCGCCGAGTTTGCCAGCAACAGTAATCAAGCTGTCTGCGTTAGACTGGCTGGAAACCTTTTTTGCACGGGGTGCTGCTGGTGCATCAAAGGCCATGCTGGCGACGATGCTCTCAAAGATCGGTTGGAACCGGTCGAAGGTGTTGGCGAGAGCAGTGCAAGTGACAAAGTACATCTCACTCCCGTTGATAAGTGTGTACTTCACCACCTTTAGAGTGTGGCTTTCATACGAGAAAGTATGCAAAATCCACGCCGCGGAGTGTTGCCCGATCTTGCCCACGCGCTGGTCCAGCAGGGTAAATTGCGCCATGTTCTTTTTCAACACCTCAATATGGCGTGAGTTTGATTGCGATAAGTCGGTCGTGTCAGCAGGGACAACTACGATGTTGACATTCTCGAAGAAGTAATCAGAACTGTCATCCGCTGGGCTTAGAGCCACAAGTCCCCATACGCCATGCCCCATTTCTTGCTCCTCCTTTTCCCATGTGGTAGGTAACGAGACAGAGAACCGTCCCCGTTCGCTGTGATACGCAGACACTACCTTCTGACCACTCGCATGTTCAGGATTATTCATCGCAGCAAATGCCAGAGCCGCAAATATCACGAATCGCACCTTCATGATTTTCCTCCTTTCCACGCCCAACTATTGTTTATAGGGTTTCCGCATAATACGCAGGTACCGATTCGATTTTACAGAACGACCATTTTGGTATTACTTGGTTCGCCCTAGCTAGCCTTCAGGCAGATGATTTTAGCAGCTCAATCAACTGCGGAACATTTTCTTTTTCTCTGGTCAGGCTGCATATATTACCTCATTGCCGGTGAGTATTGCTTGTCTGCGAAACGGGTTTCTTAACGAATCTTTTTCGACTAAATCGACCTTTCGTCCAAAAATAGCCTTAAGCTCATCAATCATATCCACAAAATCGAACAGTCCCCATTCGGCATCGTCCGACATCTCGGAGAATGAGGTTGTATTATGAATCGTCGGACAATCTCCCAGACCACCCGAGCATCTGCGTTTCTAAATCCATAGGATAGGAAACGTGCACATCTGTTATGTTTCCATCCTCATCCAGCTCGGTTGTCAACCTCGGCATTACGAATCCGGTATAAGAGGGGCGATCCAGCTTTTCATAGCGAGCGACCACTTCGTTACGCAGTTTGGGATCGAACCGGATGCCGTACTTCTCAAACAGCGGTTCGGCGGCCTTTCGATCCCCTTCCGATTTGATTCGCTGAACTTCCCTTAGGAGTTTGCCCACGCCTTTCTTCCATTCGGAGACGTCAACAACCAAATAGTACGTTTTTCCATCTTGATGCTTGACTTCAATGGAATTCGTGTTGTCCATCAGCCAACGCACGATCATCTGGCGATTTCGCATGTGGTCCTCTTCCAATTTGTCACCGATGCGAACTCGGCGAAGCTGAGCCAGGACACCGCGGGTGTAGGACTCGTATGTTGCACGTTCCACCTCTTTGTGGTCCTTTCCGTCAACAAGGCCCAGGTCGATGAGTTTAGGATCGCCGATGAACCAAAGGGCTACAAGATCGGCGCGGGCCTCCTCCAGAGCGGAGTAGTATTCTCCGATAGCCTCTTCCGGCTCAACTTTCAGCTTCTCAGAAACTCTGCCAGAACCGTGTCCGATGACCTCATGCATGTTCACATGCAGGTCCAGAACAAGACTCCTGTGTTTTGTCGCCCGCTCGAATTCAGCTTCGTCAAAGCAAAATTCCCTGCGCTCCTCGGGAGATTTAGATTTGTCATACGCCTCTATCACGTTGCTTAAGGATACCGACTTGCTTCCATACTGCTCGCGAACGTCGCGTGGATTCGGAAGATTGATGCCTATAGGAGTGACCGGCCCGGCGTCGCCAGCCGCCATCACGACCTGAATGGCCTTAGCTGAAATGCCTTTAACTTTGGGCTTGCGGTATTTGGGATCATAAGGCATGTGGTCTTCAAACCACTGGGCATTCTCAGCGATTTTTCTTATCATTCCCATTTTCTTAGGATCGTTAAAATAGACGATTCCTTCCCAAGCCCCCTTCTGCGCACGGGCGTCAAGGTAGACTTCGATAAAACCATTGATTGTGTCTACGGGAGAATCATCGTCGGCAACCCAAGCAATATTGTAGGCGCGGAAATCAACGGGATTACCCGTACGGTAATAGTGAATCAGAGCACCCAAAGCCCGAGCCATTTCCGCTGTAGCACAAGGGACGGCTGCCTCCAGGTGCCCAACTACTGCTTCAATCTTCTCAGCGTACATTCCTGGTGGGATCACGTCATCGAAACCGGCCCGCCATACGATTTCTTGAAGTGTTCCATCCGACCGCTTGAGGAGCTTGGAATTTAGAGGATATTGCTCTTTAAATCCCTGAAGGTCCTTCAAAGTGACATCTCCATACAAATTGTTAGCGCTGACCTGAAGAATGTCTTGGCCTTGCCCAGGCGATTTGTTCGTCACATGTAAGTCGACATTCGGATCAAAAAGGAGAGGCCTGACGAAGCTAAGAAGTTCTTCTGTATTTTTCCCAGGTTGTTTGGGCAGCGTAGCACCGTTCGCCTCAGCCTTTTCCACAGCACGTGCGAAATCCTCAAAGGAGCATTTCATCACGTTCTTCCGACTTGTTATGGGATTGTGAGGTCCGTTGTTGATCCATAAAAGCTTGGTATAGCGACGAATCTCATCAAGCGTTTTGGAATCGATTTCATCAGCGTGTGTCAGAACTTCCTCGATTAGATCGCGAATTTGAAGTGAGTGCTCGTACTTTTGATCTATGAAGATGTCGCGCCCTGCCAGTGCAGCCTTGTACAAGTGATAAATCAGAATCTTCTGCCGTAATGGTAGCTGCTCGAAACCATCGACGTAGAGCTGCACCACAGCAACATCATCAATCCTCTCCAGCAGATATTTGCGTTGCTCATCCGTATCGGCTGGAGCAACATTCTCTATAGTGTGAGCTGCGGTGCTAATCTTTGCCGGTAAGCCAACAGCGGATAAAAACAGGCAAAAAACAAAAATTAAAATTAATATTCTCTGACACATCATAACTGGTACTCCTTATTCAAATATAAAAGATTGTTTTGCGATTTCTAAGCTTTGTTGAAAACCTAAAAAACTGTCATTCCGAGCGAGGCGAAGCCGAGTCGAGGAATCCCTCGGCTTAGCCCGGGACAAGCCTGTTTTTTAATAGATTTCTCCACTGCGCGTCCCTAAGGGACACTTCGGTCGAAATGACAACCGACCTTTTCAATAAGGCCCGATTCCTATATGCTGCGAATAAAGCTTTGATATTTCGCAGTTAGCCAGGTTTTCTACATATTATGTCGATATCTCGTTCTTGTCCCAATGAAAAATGTCTCTGTGCATATAAATATCTATAAGCCTGATGCTATTAATATCCTTTTTGCCAGTCGCCAATTAAAAAAGAACATAAATCAAAAGGTGATCTTGAAATCTATGTATTGTGGATCAGCAGGAACATCACCGGCTTCGACCTTTCTTATATAGCCTATGAAGGACTCTTCTATGTCCCGCATACACTTATTTACGTTGTCTGTCGAACCCTGGGCGAGCATCTCGACTGTACCATCGAGCAGATTGCGAACAAAGCCAGTTATATTGTGTCGATTAGCTATTCTGCGAGCGGT
>CAYNTC010000013.1:0-19300 GCA_964399795.1 uncultured Pirellulales bacterium
TATGGTGGGTTGCCCATACAAGAAGTAGAAACGAAAAGGCTCTTGCCCACGATTTAATCAGCAAGAACATAAATTACTTTCTTCCAATGACCTGGAAGGTTCGACGTCGCACCCGTCGAACGATACGTTCGCTTCTGCCGTTATTTACCGGATACTTGTTCTTCTGTGGCGAGGAAAACCAACGAATTGATTTGTTGCGAACGAATCGTGTAGCGAATCTGATAGAGGTAAGAAGTCAGGAGCAACTTATCGACGAACTCGTTCAGATTGAGCAAGCCCTGCGAGTCGGTGCTCCACTGACGCCATACAAGTACATTAAAGCAGGTCAGCGCTGCAGAGTGATAGCCGGGCCTCTTATGGGCCTCGAGGGCATCGTGGTTAAAACAAAGGGCTCAACGCGTCTGGTTTTACAGATAGACATGCTCGGCCAGGCCGCAAGTGTAGAAATAGACATCGATTTGATAGAGATAATCGATGAATCAAGTTGAAAAATGTCATGTCCTATAATTGCATGAATAACGTTTTAACTGTAGGTGTCGCAGCTTATTTAGCGAATTCTTGGATTCTGTATTCATGATCTGGTGACTGGTAATTGGTGACTGGTAATTGGTAATCGGTAATTGGTGATTGGTAAACTATTTAACCAGTTACCATTTAACCAGCCATTTAGTAGGAGACTGTGTATGAAAATTTGTGTTGTTGGAATCGGATACGTTGGATTGGTAACAGCAGCATGTTTGGCTGAGGCAGGTAACAATGTCGTGTGCGTCGACAACGATGATAAGAGGATCAAAGGACTCGAAAATGAAAAGATTCCTATATATGAGCCTGGCCTGACCGAGCTGGTAAAACACAATAGAAGGCTTAATCGATTGCATTTTACAACGCGTTTGAAGGTCGGAGTGGATGAATCGCGTATTATTTTTCTCGCTGTTGGCACACCTTCAACCCAGGATGGCTCGCCGGACATGTCTGCGATCCTTTCGGTAGCAGGCGACATTGCAGCATGCTTGAGCGACTATCGGATCATTGTAACAAAGAGCACTGTACCGGTAGGCACACACCACAAGATCACCGATCTGATCAGATCAAAATCCGATGTGGCTTTTGATTATGTCAGCAATCCGGAGTTTCTAAAAGAAGGAGCTGCGGTTGAGGATTTTATGAGTCCCGACCGTATCATCATCGGGACAACGAATCCAACCGTGCAAAAGACAATGAAGCGGTTATACAGCCCATTTATGCGACGCAGCAACCGGATAATTTTTATGGACCCTGCTTCTGCCGAAATGACCAAGTACGCAGCGAATGCCATGCTGGCCACCAGGATATCGTTTATAAACGAGATTTCCATACTTTGCGAAAAACTTGGTGCTGATGTTGAACTGGTCAGACTTGGTCTCGGAAGCGACTCTCGGATCGGCCCTGCATTTTTGTTTCCGGGTGTGGGTTATGGCGGCAGTTGCCTGCCCAAAGACATCAGAGCACTTATCCATGTCGGTCACGAGCACGGTGTTGAGATGAAGCTAATCGAATCGGTACAAGAAGTTAATAGAATCTCACATGAGCGATTTGTCGAACGTATTATAGAATATTTTGGTGGACAAGTGGGTGAGACTGTTTTAGCCGTATGGGGCCTGGCATTTAAGTCAAAGACCGATGATGTGAGAGAGTCCCCGGCTCTGTACTGCGTAAGAAAACTTTTAGATTCTAAAATGAAGATAAGGGCGTACGATCCTGAGGCAGGCTCCGCAGCGAACTCGGCACTTAAAGGAAGAATCGAGATTGTGAAAAACGGATACGACGCGCTTGATAATGCCGATGCGCTTGTTATTTTCACCGACTGGCAGGAATTCAGAAATCCCGACTTTGAGCTTATTGCCAAAAAGCTAAAAAAGGCGGTTATCTTTGATGGGCGAAATCTGTACGATCCTTATATGGTTAAAAATGCGGGGATTGAGTACCATAGCATCGGAAGAAAGACCCGTTTTCCAAAAGAGAGGCCAAAGACCACCTGATATAGAAAGGGTATACCTATGGATATTTTAATTAAGACTCTGGGAATACTAATAGTCCTTATCGGGATTGTTTACTTGTTGAAGCCGGATGTGCCGAAGCTGCTAATAGAGTTCTTTAAAAAGGGAAAACGCATATACATCGCTGGTGTTGTGAGGCTGGTACTTGCCGTGCTGTTTCTGGTTGCAGCGCGCCAGTGCAGACACTTCTGGGTGATATTCGTCTTCGGGATCATCCTGTTACTGTCTGGGCTTTTAATCTTTGTGCTTGGGCCAAAGAAACTTCGGACCATACTCGAATGGTATCAGAAGCAGTCCGTTATATTTTATAGAGTTATTTCAGTAATCGCGGTAGTCATAGGTGCTATCATCATCTTCGCCGCTTAAGTTAAATTTTAGATACAAGAGCGCCTTCTCGCTCTCATGCAAATTAAAAAAGCTAAAGCTGTTGAAGGACTTTATAATGCCGGAATCAAAAGCATTGATAACAGGCGCTGCTGGTTTTATTGGCTCACATCTTTGTGAGCGGCTTCTCAGCCAGGGCTGGAAGGTTACCGGTGTTGACAACTTCGACGACTTTTACGATCCACAAATAAAACGCAGAAACATTCAAAACTATACAAAGAATGATAACTTTCAGCTAATCCAGGCGGACATCCGTGACACGGCAGCAATGAATTCAGCTGTGCGTGCCGGCGTGGATGTGATTGTCCATCTGGCTGCGAGAGCCGGCGTCCGCCCGTCAATTGCTCAGCCGCTGCTATATACCGATGTTAACATAAATGGTACGACAGTGCTGCTGGAGACTGCACGAAAACACAAAGTCAGCAAATTTGTCTTTGGCTCAAGTTCGAGCGTATACGGCAATAACAGGAAAGTTCCCTTTTCAGAAATCGATAACGTTGACTTTCCGATTTCGCCTTACGCCGCAACGAAAAAGGCCGGCGAGCTTATCTGTCACACATATCATCACCTTTACTCAATGGACATAACCTGCCTGCGTCTTTTCACCGTCTACGGCCCCCGGCAAAGGCCCGACCTGGCTATCCACAAATTTGCCACGCTCATCGAGAACGACAAGCCAATACCGATCTATGGCGACGGTAACATGATGCGTGATTTCACTTACATCGATGATGTGGTCAATGGCATCATCGCAGCTATGGATGGATGTAAAGGCTATAACATTTACAACCTCGGCTGCTCACATCCAATTACGGTCAATGCTTTGGTAGCAGAGATAGAAAAGGCCCTTGGAAAAACTGCAAAAAGAGAATACGTATCCGTCCAACCGGGCGACGTCCAGCGTACATACGCCGACATCACCAAAGCTGCAAAAGAACTCGGCTACAATCCCAAAACTACTATCCCGGATGGTTTGATAAAATTCACAGCCTGGCTAAGAAGTGTTTAATCCGTACCCTCGCCGGAGATTCCTGTCATTCACGACTCGATAGGAAATCCACATTTATTGATTCCTGTATAAATAATAATACACAAGGAAGCATAGAACAACAATGTCATTCCCGCGAAGGCGGGAATCCAGTTATTTTAATAGCGTTTTCTGGACTCTCCCTAGGACGCCCTATGGCTCTGCTTGCGCAGGAGTGACAAATCGAAACAATCTCTATTAACATTAGTTTTATTGGTATCAATAGCCCGCATTTCTCATACTAATTTAATCTGATGCTCAATGTGTACAATAACAGTCTATGTGCAGAGCATGCCTTCAGCTTAATTATGAGACCTCTGGATTTGTGGTGGTGAGAAATGCGAATTAAGCGGTATGGTTATAGTGCGATTAAATTGCACTGACTAATACTAGAGCGCAACCTCGTGTCGAGCATTGCTTATAAGGTAGTATTATCTAAATACTTACGTCAATAGCGTTAAATTCGAAATCCGAATATCGAAATTCGAAACAAATTCAAAATTCAAATTACCAAAATACCAAATATCCGTCACTGCCGGATAGCCGATTTTGTTTTGGAAATTCGTATTTTGGACATTCGATATTGTTTCGGATTTCGGATTTCGTGCTTCGGATTTTAGTTCAAAAACAGGGTTTTCGATATTACATTGCGCTGTAGTACTAATCTTCGTAGATTTTCTTGTTAATCAGCTTCAAGATTTGTTTTTTGTACTTTTCTGATTGTTTTCAAAGAATACCTAACTATCTTAGGTATTATTTAGTACATGCAAAAGCAACTACTACCGCCTGAAGGCGAGGAATTTTCTCCCATTCCACGAATGGGATATTAAACGCGCTGACTTTTTACGATATGGTGTTGGCACAATACCTAAGTATCTTAGGTATTCTTTTTATATACAGCCTTCGATTAAAATGAATTAAAGGCACTTGACTGCATCTTTTTGAGTTGTAATAGTCATGATCTGACCACGGTTTATGTACCTCATGCTATTAGAGAGTTATACTCGTTAATAGCCCACAATATTTGTTTCATCTATAATGAAAATTTGTAACCGTTCACGGCCTTAAAATGCCTTTTCTGGTCGGAAAACTGCGATTTTGAATAATACTATACGCTAAAACGGCACACAGAATACAAAGGAACTGCTTTTTCGACGTAAAAACAGCGATTATACCCGTGAACGGTTACCAAATTTTTTATATAATCCTGGTATAAATCTTTGGCCGAGGCTGAAGTTTTACATTTTTCCCTGAATTCTTCTTAACCCATGCAACCGATGTAAATCGGTTGTACATTAAACGATAGATGGGCGTTCGCCAATAGCTAACGTTTGTTTGCGGTGGTTGTCAGAAAATCTGGCGAGCCGTATAGAATCCTTACACCTGCATTTGAGGCCAAACATGGCCTATATGCCCGGTATGGGGGATCAATCCCCTTTTTGGGCCACATCCGGACACATATACCAAAGCAGCTATGCAAGCTGAATTCTGGCACAGTTGTTGCTGTGTTTAACTCTGAAGCTTTGAGATATGCTCTCATTACTTTTTTATCGTCACTTGCTAAAGAATAGTGCTTTGAGAGCGAAATTTGGCAGCTATGGCCAGAAAGAAACGACAAACCGCGCTCAAAGAGGAAGCTCCTGAGGTGCCCTCCGACCGTGATCAGTTTGCCAAGGAGCGCTTGGAGCATGAGATATTGGCTGCGGCCGAGAATTCTGTCGAGTCTCCGGTAAACGCCGCCCGGCCGACAGCGACTCAAACAATTGTAACCCAACATCAGCCCCGCTTTGCAGCCATTCGCGGGATTCATTTATCGAGGTTACAAATTGTCCTTGCCGTCTGTATTTTTCTGACCGTGATGGTGTTGCTCTACGGACTGTCGAAATCCTTATCCGGACCACGTGCCGGTCTGGCTGCGGTGACAGCGGAGCAGCAGATAACAGCAGATGGACAACCGGACACTTCCGAGCAGGCCTTTGATTTGGAAATATCGGCTATGGATTCTGACCAATTGGCACCTTCAGGAATTAAGAAACCTGAGTATGAGTTTGCATCCGCAGAACCACTGTCTTTGAAGGTTGCTGATGATTATTATCTTCAAGGAAATTGGGCCAAGGCCTATGCAGCTTACAAACAACTCCTACAAAATGTATCAAGCACCGACCAGGAGGCATTGAGAGATTTCCTTAAGCTTAAGATGGCTTTTTGTGTCAGAAAAGCAGAACGTGCTACACAAGCAGATCGCATGCTCCGATCTGTCGCACAGAGTCGCTTCGCTGTCATAGCTGCAATGGCCAAATACTACCAGTGCATGGATTTGATAAAGAATAAGCAGTACCTGCAAGCTGCAAGCAAAGCTTATCAGATAATCGCTCTGCTTGATGCGGTGGACTATGACAGGGATTGGGCTTTGTCGCTTCAGCGAGATTGTTTTTTTCTTGTTCCTGAGTGCCTTACCAGAAACGTGCTCGCATTTTGTGACGCTGATACAGAGCTGCCAGCCCAGTTCTTCAGCAGCTTACGGGAGGTAGACCCCTTTATTGGGCCGGAGAAAGCACAACTGCTCAGATTTTTGAATTCTGGTTCGGATCAACTGAACAAAGCTCTGCTTGGTCCACAAGTGCGAAAGGTTGAGCATACAGACGGAACGGTTCGCTGGCAGGTTATATGCTATGGTGCATCGATTGAAGAGTTGTTGGCAAGATTTGCCAACAACGCAGGTCTCGAAATCAGATGGATATGTGAGCCAGCCACGCCGACAGAAGAAAGAGCAGAAAGTGTTCAGAAAAGGGCGGTTTATCTATACATGTCTGCAACAACACCACTTCAGTTCGTAACAGTGGCGGCTGGTTGTGCTGGTTTGTTAGCACGAATTTACCCGCCTGAGGCGGATGAAGATAACCAGGTTGTGGAAATCCTCGATCCGTCAGATTACTCTTCGCTGTCAGAAAATGTCACATTACTTGCCGAAGAAGCTATCCCACTTTGGCGAAGACTTCTTCTTACATCTAATACTTATGAACGTATCCCAAATATACACTTTGCACTGGGACTTTTACAGGCGCAAAGGGGCCGTCAATCAGACGCTATTGCGGAGTTCAAACTTGTAGCCAATCGCTTTGCGAACACACCATTTGCCCCCTATGCGCTGCTACATGCCAGCAAATTAAAGGTAGACCTGCGTGATTACTCCGGAGCCCGCAATGATTTCAAGCAGCTTGTAGAGCAATATCCCGATACTGAGTTTTCGCACGAAGCGTGCTTATTTCTTGCTGATGCCACAATGAAGGCCGGTCTCTTTGCCGAAGCTGCCAGTACCTACCGCAAGGTTTATAATCTCAGCTTATCTGCGCAAGCCCAGACTGCATCCGCACTGGGAGCAGGCAGATGCTTTTACGAGACTAAAGAATATGAAGCGGCTGCCAGATGGCTGAAACGATACCTCAGCCTCTCGGACGACCACAAGAGCAAAGACTTCTCCGTGGCAAGTTTTCTTCTGGGAAAAGCCTACTTAGCTTTGGGCAAGCCACAGCAGGCTTGTAATGCTTTTCAACGAGCGCTTGACGGACCTCTTCCTAGAGAGCAGCACATTGAGGCCATCTCAGCGTTGGTCGAGGCGCACATCCAACAAGATTGTTTGGTTGATGCAATTAACGTCCTGGAAAACACAGGTGCGTGGCAGTTCTCACAAAGGGAGTCTATCGAAGTACTTTTACTAAAGGCGCGGATATTTCGCTCCATGGGACTTTTTAATAAAGCTATGGCCGTACTCGCTGACAGAGCCGAGTATCTGCCTGACCCGGAACTTAAGGCGCGAGTACACTTTGAAATGACTAAATGCTACATCGCGAAGGGCCAATGGGAACGAGCCTACAAGAGCCTCAGCAGTATTCTCGTCATTGTTGAACCTGGCCCCTTCGCGCAGGAAGTCGAGTACGAGCTGGCTCAAGTCAGTCTGAAGCTGAGCCGAGTTGCCCAAACCATTGCCATCTGCTCCCGAATTTTGAAATCGGCACCTTCTGAGACAGTAAGGAAAAAAGTCTCTGACCTGCTGGCCCGCGCTTACACGCAGCAGAAAGACTACGACGGGGCAGCGCTGGCTCTTTTAGGCGAACACGATCAATGAAACCCAAAACAAGAAAGTTGTGGTCAGAAACAAAAAGCCATTCAGGCCGATTCGCTTGTTTGCTGCTATTGTCTTGCATAGTGTTATCGATGAGCCCCGAGATAGGGGCCGACAACGACACTTGGCAAAACGTGCCGTTCACTACCGGCTCCAAGGCCCAACCGAGCAACTCCGGACAAAGAACAGATAGTACTATTTCGCAAAAGTTGTGGCAAAGCAGGTTAAGCGTGCCCGATGGCGAAAGAGACGACAAATATAGAATTGAACTTCAGCGTTTGATCGAGCAGATACGTTCGGTTAAATTTGAACCGGCCAGACGTATATCCGGGCCTCTCGCTGCTGTAGAGCTGGTGCCGGCAGCAGAACCCGAGCAAATATCTTTGCCCACAGATGTCCCGCAGGAACCGGTTAAGGAACAAATTGATGACCAAGCCATTGAGATCGAGAGGGTGACTAACCTGCCCTATAAGCCGATTGCCGAGGATACTCTGCTTATGCTCGAAAAGATGTCGCGAAATCCTAGCCAACTGTACGATCCTCTCGCGTTAGGTGAGGTTCTGTTCCTCAGCGGGCATCTCAAAAAGGCGGCGAAGTTCTATCGGCAAGCGTTTGAGCGTATGGAAAGAGATGGCGTTGCCTCAGGCCAGGACAGTGCTTGGGCCTTATTTCAAACAGGCAATTGCCTTCGCCATGATGATCTTCCCTCGGCTAAACAAATATATGAACAGCTACTCGTAGAATACCCCGATTCGCCATGGAGTGATTTGGTGAAAGCACGAATAAGATTGATCGACTGGTATCTGCAGGTCGAGCCAAAGTCGTTAGTTGCTGAACAAGGCTCGTGAATATCTACGAGTGCATAGTACATGATGTCCAGAACTGAAAGATTTTAGGAACAATATTAGAGCATCTCGAAGGTAAACATGGCCAAGACGAACAACGAAAAGCAAGTTGAAAAAAGAAAAGATGTTGCCAGTGTTTTAATCGTTGATAACGATACAAACATGGCTCGATTTTTGCTTGAAATCTTAGCACAAAAGGGCTTACAGGCAAATCTCGCCGGCGACAAAAGAACTGCCCTCGACCTGCTTGATAAAAACAGCTTCGACCTTGCATTTATCGGTGAGACAATTAGCCCAAGTGGTGAGGTGTGCAATCAGTCAACGAGTAATCTTGACCTTTTAAAGAAAATCAGAGCAAATTCGCCTGAGCTGCCTGTGATTATGATGGCTGATGTCGCTCAGACGGAAACCATGCAGGCAGAGGCTTTGAAAGCGCAGGCCAAGCAATGTGCCGACTGTTCCGATCCAGAGAGCACTCCGCAAGGAGTCCCGAGGACTGTGCTTCGCTATGGAATAGAACGAGCGGTGCAGGCGATTCGTGCGGGCTGTTGTGATTTCCTGATTAAACCACTTGAGCGTCAGAAAACAGAACGACTGCTGGAGACTTTCCTGCCAAACCACAGCGTCTCAACAGTAGCCTCAGCAAGACAGGGGAATCGATGTTTGTATCAGATCGTCGGTAAGAGTCCGAAGCTGACTCAGACTGTCAGTTTAGCGGAAAGAATAGCACCCACTTCGGCACCGGTTTTGATAAGTGGCGAAAGTGGGACAGGAAAAGAACTGATTTCTTTTCTTATCCATCACAAGAGCAAAAGGACTCTTGGCCCCTATGTCAGAGTCAATTGTGCTGCGTTGAGTGATTCGCTCCTTGAAAGCGAGCTTTTCGGCCATGAGAAAGGAGCGTTTACCGGCGCCCACGCCCAGCGTAAGGGCAGATTTGAAATGGCTCACGGAGGAACGTTGTTGCTGGATGAGATTAGTGAGACGCCACTGAGGTTTCAGGCAAAGCTATTGAGAATCCTTGAACAGCAGGAGTTTGAACGGGTTGGTGGGAACGACAACATCAAAGTAGACGTTCGAGTAATCAGCACCACTAACAAAGATTTGCTGCAAGAGGTACAGTTGGGTCGGTTCCGTCAGGACCTTTACTACAGGTTAAACGGCGTGCGATTGGTGGTCTCTCCACTTAGGGAACGGGTCGAGGATTTAACTGAACTTATATGGCATTTTGTCAATCTCTACGCGCGCCAGTCCGCAGGACGCCCTACGGCGGCACAACGTCGCATCACGAAACTTGATCCAGCCATGATGGACATTTTTACCAAATACCATTGGCCCGGTAATGTCCGACAGTTGCGAAATGCTGTGTTGACATCCCTGATTTTAGGGTTTGGCCAAACCTTATCCTTAGCCGACGTTTCCTGGCTTTTTGACGAGTTACAGCCGTTACCCCAGCACAGCCTAAATGGCCCAATCATGGAGTCCGTCGGCCAAGAAGCCGTTGAGAGCAGGCAGTTGCCCATCAGGGGTGGATTGGGGGGAGTGCCGCTTGAGCAAGTGGAGCGGCAGGCGATCTTGGACACGCTCCAACAGACGAACGGCAATCGCACCCGAGCCGCGAAGGTCTTGGGCATAAGCGATAGAACGTTACGCGAAAAGATACGTCGATATCGGCAGCGGCAGTGCCTACCGGTATCAGTGTAGTCATAGAATTTACATTGTGCAATGAGTTAGAAAACGATTTTCAAACTTCATAACAATCAGTCGAGGTAGAGAGCAGAAAGATGGCAGACGAAAATGAAAATGATGTAAAACAGCAAAAAGAGCCGGAGAAGCAAGAATCTGGTGGCAAGGCCTCAATTAAACGATTTTTGCCATGGATAATGTTGGCTGGTGTAGTGCTCATTTCTGTAGGGATGGGCTTTGGCCTTGGGCGCGTATTTGGTGGCCGCCAAGAGAATGAGCCGGAGGTAAGTGAGCAGCCCGCAGGACGCCTTACGGCGCAAACAGAACAAGTCGGCGCACCATCGCAAGGAGTAGGTGCCACTGCGGATGACTCAGTGGGCACCTGGTACTACGATTTGGAGCCGGTAGTGGCAAATCTCAATGAACCGGGCGTTACACGGTATGTTCGAGTAGCTTTGACGCTGGAGATCAGTAATAACTTAGACCAGAAGGAAGGCACATCTTTTCTTGAGCAGAAAAACCCGCGTCTGAAGCATTTGCTTACTCTGTATCTGGCAAATCAGACGATTGAGAATATCAGGGGAGAAAGGAACCTCAGACGCATACAAGCAGAAATATTAGACTCTTTTAACCAGCATCTTTTTCCAGACTCAAGACCTCAACTGACCCGGGTTCTTTTCAAGGAGTTTGCGATACAATGACTGATGAACTCACGAGTAGCCTGAGCAGAACAAAGATACAGCAGTTGCTTGCTGCGGTCGGTTCAGCCGCTGCTACGGATACTGAGCAGGTAGAGGCCACTGAATACGACTGGCACGAGCCACACTACTTCAATGGCGAACAGATCGAGCGGCTCGAAGAGTTAGCCAAGCGATCGGCAACGACAGTAGCTGAGAAACTCGCTCATTTTTTTCGGAGCGATTTCAATGTTACTGTCGGTTCGATTAAGCAGCACTTTGCCGGTGAATTGGGCGAGCAACTACAGACCGAAGGTCAGTGTAACCGTTATCTAACTTTTGGATCGGACCAGGAACACCCGTGTGGATTCGCTTGTATACCTTCGCAAACGGCTCTTAACTGGCTTTCACTATTACTTGGAGATTCTGAAACTGAAAAGGAGCCAGCAAATAGTTTATCCCAATTGGAGGAATCGCTACTGTTAGATGTCGCTTCGGCTGTTGTCGAAGCGTTCTGTGGTTGTCTGCACGGACACTATGATTTTGGCCCCGCTGCGGCTTTCGCCACAGGAACATTGCCTGTTGAGCTGCAGGGCGTGGAAGAATTTTGCCGGATAATACTTACCATCGGAAAGGCTAAATCATCAAGTAGCTCTGAAGTATACTCCGTAATTCCTTGCGCAACGCTGGCCCCTGTGGTGGGCAAGACTCTTCAAGACGATAATCAGCTTTCAAAAGACGATAACTCAAAGGCTATACTACAACACCTCCAGCAGATGCCGGTTCTTGTCTTTGCCAGGTTAGCCTCTATAGCGGTAACCTTTGAAGAGATAGCGAGTTTGAAGCCCTGTGACATACTACTGCTTAATAAGCCCATTGAAGAACCAGCCGAGATTATCATTGAAGGCCGAACGATTTTTAGTGGCAGGCCTGCTCGGTCAGCTAATCAGCGAGCCGTGGTCATCACGGAATCTTATTTTGAAAATGCAGAAGGTTCAAATCCTGTGGATGCGCATTTAACGGTTTAAAGGGGATCAAAAAAAATGCCAAAAACTGCCAAAGCTACAGATCAAAAGTCCAAGAAAAGCGAGCAGCCTCAAGATACCACCTCGGAAAAGGACTCAAAGAAACAAGTGCAGTCTGTTGAGCTCTCTGAGGCTGTCGAGACTGGAGCTCTCGCCCCTGAGGGGCAAGCCGGCACAGGTCAGTTTGACATTCTGTTGGATATGGGTGTGTCGGTTACTGTCGGTCTTGGTCAGACAGAGATACCAGTCAGGAGGCTGTTGCAGCTCGGACCCGGCTCAGTGCTAACACTTAGTAAGTCTGTTGATTCACCAGTGGATCTGTATTTGAAAGATGCTAAATTTGCGGAGGGGGATGTAGTCGTAGTCGATGGCTGTTTTGGAGTGAGAATAAAAAGAATCATTGGCGTGGAAGTTGAGGCAGCAGAGACACGAGCAAATAGTGATTCGTAATTGGTAAATGCGTTGATGAGTAGAAGAGTAAATGCGTTAATTTATGGCTTAGCCATTTATGGCTCATCTACTCATTCCCTCATTTACGCATACACGAATGGTGATTGGTAAGTAGCCGGTTGCTGTTTACAAGTTTTATATACGGCGCAAGGATTGATAATGGCAATTCCTGGTGGGTCAAACTCATTATCAGGTCAGAAGGTGACAGGCGAGAACCTGCTTAATACACCCTTGGCTTTGCATAGTAATATTATTTTAGCCATGGGCTTGGTCGCAATTCTGGCCACCCTTATTATTCCTTTGCCCACATCGCTGTTGGATTTGCTTCTTGCGTGCAGCATATCGCTGTCGGTGGCTGTTCTTATCGTTACACTTTCATCAAAAGAAGCGCTGGAGTTGTCCGCTTTTCCGTCGTTGCTTCTGTTCGTGACGCTGTTTCGGCTCTCTCTTAACGTTGCATCAACCAGATTGATACTCTTGCAGGGCAATGCCGGCAAGATCATCCAGACCTTTGGCGGTTTCGTTGCCGGCGGTAGTTTCGTTGTGGGGCTGGTAATCTTCCTTATTCTCGTCGTTATTCAGTTCGTAGTGATCACCAAAGGCGCCGAACGAATAAGCGAAGTCTCTGCTCGTTTTACTCTTGATGCGATGCCCGGCAAACAGATGGCAATTGATGCAGACCTGAACGCCGGGATCATTACCGAGGCTCAAGCTAATGAACGTAGAACCAAAATTGTCAAGGAAAGCGAATTCTACGGAGCGATGGATGGCGCCAGTAAATTCATCAGAGGCGATGCCAAGGCAGGCCTGATAATAACCGCCGTGAACATCATAGGTGGTATAGCAATGGGCTATACTCACGGCATGACTGTTGCCAACGCCATAAAGACGTATTCTATCCTTTCAATTGGAGACGGCCTTGTTAGCCAGATACCATCGGTAATAATCTCCGTTAGTTCGGGCTTTCTGGTGACGAAGATATCTTCGAGCCGCAGTGTAGGTCAGGATCTCTCAAAGCAGTTTCTCAGAAGCAGTCAGCCGTTGATGATGGCGGCCATCATCATCGCATCAATGGCGTTTGTTCCCGGTCTGCCTAAGGTGCAATTCTTACTCCTGGGTGCCGGCACTGCGCTACTTGGCAGACTCGCAGCGAAATCCGAAAAGAAACCTCAAAAACCAGCTCAAACCACATTAACGAAAGCCGAACAAGAACCTGTTGAGCAACTTCTCGATATCGACAGAATTTCCGTGCACGTAGGCGTGAGACTTATCAGCTTGGTTGACCCTCGAAAAAGCAATAGCATCTTCGAGCGTATAGGTGCTCTTCGTAGAAGCTTTGCACAACAGCTTGGCATCATTATCCCGTTGGTTCGTTTGCGAGATGATATCAATCTCGAACAAAATGCTTACGAGATTAGACTCTCGGAAATACCGATAGCAGAGGGTCAAATAGAGCCGGATATGTATCTGGCTATGGATCCCGGAACGGTGCAGAAGAAAGTAAAGGGTATAAAAACCAAAGAACCAGTATATGGGCTGCCAGCCTTGTGGATTACACCGCAGAATAAAGAGAACGCTGAGGTAAACGGATATACCGTTATAGATCCTGGGTCTGTTTTCATAACACATCTGTCCGAGACATTGAGGAAACATGCTGATGAACTGCTGACTCGTGAGGATGTGCAGCTTCTAATCGATCGGCTTCGCAAGAAGCAGCCGTCTTTGGTTGGAGAACTGGTTGGGGCTGAAAGCGAAGTATCTGTTGGATTGCTTCAACGCGTGCTAAAGAGCCTGTTGAGAGATCGGATACCAATTCGGGAGCTGACTACGATACTTGAATCATTAGCTGAGAACGCTACAAAGACTAAGAACGCAACAACCCTGACAGAACTGGTCAGGAAATCTCTAAGCAGGACCATAACCGAGCAGTATAAAGACGAGGCTGGCAAGATTACAGCGATAACCTTTGACCCGGCATTTGAACATCAGTTGACTTCGGCTCTAAAACAAGAAAGCGGAGAGTTGAAGCTGGCTCTGCCTGCTGAGTTGGCTATGGGGATCAGTAGAACAATCACCCGGGCTTGGAAGGCAGCGATGGATGCGGGCAAGGACAAGGTCGTCTTGCTTTGTGATTCGAGGCTGCGCTGGCCCTTGGCTGGAATGTTATCAAGAACAATTAAGTTATTGCCCGTAATAGCTTATGACGAGATTGTGCTTGGAACAGATGTGGAGCCGATTGAGACTATCTCCATTCGGGAGACTGAACCCCAAGTGAATCCCGGACAGCAACAGCCAGCCGTGGCGTTAAAAGGAGTAGCTCAGCCAGTAACGTAAACTGTGCCTCTTATCAGAGTGGTTACGACGAGAACGATGATTGTAGTGATTGTTCATCGTTCATAGTTCATTGTTGGTTTATCTATGGACTACGAACATAGTGCTATGAACTAATCAGGAGTATTGCAATATGCCGTTAAATGCTCGATCCATCGGGGTTAGCGTCGCTGTGATATGTTTTTTCAGCTTGAGCTTTGTCAGTTGGCTTAGCGGACTTTCGCCCTTTGTCTGTTGTAAAAGAGCTTTTATAGGTGCGCTGATAGCATATTTCGCAGCCGGCTTATCTACGAAAGCGGTGAACGCTATTTTGACTAACGCAATGATCATGAGTCGGATGAATCGGCACAAGGATAGTGTTGGTGACAGTAGAAACTAAACATATTTCTGAGGTTTCCTGTGAATCAGGGCCTGGCCAGCAGCTTGTCGCAGACAGCCAGGAACATCTAAAGGCCGTTGCGCTTCGTACGTATTCAGGCCAGAAATGTCAGGTACTCGACAAGGAGCAGATAATTCAATTACTGCCTATGGTTCGCAAGATAGCTCAGCGTGCGGCAACATATCTAAGGCCGCCATTATCGTTCGAAGATCTGGTATCAGCAGGTACGATCGGATTGCTCAAAGCTGCCCGTGATTATGACGCTTCCCATCATGCTGAGTTCAAAACGTATGCTTATATCAGAGTCAAAGGTGCTATTCTTGATGAATTGAGGGGTCTATCACTGCTTCCCGTAAATCTCAACAAACAGGTCCAAAATGCTCTTGAGCTAAGTCGGAAGATCACCGAGCGAACGGGCAGGGCACCTGCCGATGAGCAGTTGGCTGAAAAACTTGGGATACCGGTAGAGGAACTTTATGAATTGTTCGAAAATGCCCGTGTCCAGCATTTTATCTCAATTGACCACGATGGGCAAGAAAGACCTGCACTGCGTGATTTTTTGCCGGCAACTGGCACTCTTACTCCTGATAGCCAAATTCAACAAGATGAACTCGTAGCCAAACTTACTGAGGCCATACAGCAGTTGGAACCGAGCCGACGGCAGATCATTCTGTTTTACTACCAGCATGACCTAACGATGAAGCAGATAGCTGAAATCATGAATATTACTGAGTCGCGTGTCAGTCAATTGCATGCAAGTGCTCTTTTCAACTTATCAGTGAGATTAAGGCAGTGGAAAGATGGCGGATAATGATTACAATGCAATAAAGCCCGTAGATAGTCTGCACAATGTTACAGGCTTAAGCCCCGTAAAGCAGCGACACGAGCGAAGGCGTCGCCAGAACTTGCACTCACAGCACGAGAAACAGCCCGAGGAAGAATCGGCAGAATCACCTGACAGCCAGAACCCGGATGAAGAGGTTGCTGGCAACGGCAATGAAAATGATAAACATTCTATTGATTATCGTGCGTGAGTGTATATTTCTGTTTGGATAACAGCATTGAAAGGCTAAAATAAGCGATGCGCAAAACAGCAGGACATATTCTTAGAAGCGATGAGGTCAGGCTCGAAGGCCAGCTAAACCTAAGTGTGTTACCATCTGAGCCAAGACGTACAAGTGCCGCCACGAATGCAGGTGCTCAGAGGGCAAGCATTGTTCAGAGACACCCTGAATTTGCCGTTATTGAAATAACCTGCTCATGTGGCGCAACAATGTATTTGAGGTGCGATTATTCTAAAGAAAGTTCTTCTGCTGAGGATTCAAATCCGGTTTCGCAGTAGATATCAAAGAGATGGCAACTATCCTTAGCACTTAAGCGTAAGTTTGGCAGTGTAATCATGTACGTAGATCAGAGAAGTCATTTTGGAGAAAGACAAAATGCAGATTAGCCCAAAAAACATCTTTCTGCTATTGCCCATGCTTACTCTCTTGAGTTTTGGCTGCGCAGCTCCACCTGGACGGGTGGACGTAATACTTCCATCCGACGGAGGTAATCAACAAAGTGACGCGGTAGCGAAGAGATTTCAAGAGTCGTCCTCACAAGGTCGAACCGCGGTGGAGTCTGCTATAGAATTGTCGGAGAAATACGCCAGACTTTCTGAACAGGCCTCGCAGCTTCGCGAAAAAAACAAGGACCTTATCAATGAAAACGCGATGCTTAAAAAGCAAGCTGCCTCGCTTGAGGCCGAGTTGAAGCAAACGCAAAAAGAGTTAACTGAGGCAAATGACCTCCTGATCAAAATGCTGACGGAATTGAACAATTGGAAAACTAATATTCTGGGTTTTCGAAATGAGATGAGGGAAGCTGAGAAGGCGCAGCTCGAAGCGCTATTGAAGGTGCTTGAAATCCTTGGCGGTGAGATCGAAGTTGAAGCCGTCCAATATGAGGATACGGCTCCGAATGATGTGCTGCCGGACCAATCAGAACAATATGAAGTCCCAAAATCTCCGAACTTGAGTGAACCAAATGAATAACATAGCAGTATCACGATACTACCATCAGGTTGCCACATTCACGGATAGACGTGAGGCAATCTTCACGGGCACACGTCATTGCGTATGTGGGCTTGACCATCCTGTACAACATGGCTTACGCCACTTTCGGGAGTTGCTTGTTGTAATATTTGTACTTTTCCTATCAGGGTGCAGGCTTTACAGGGAGAACGGTCCAATGGGAGGGGCCTATTATATCAATCCAGACAAGGATATGCGCAGCATTGGCAGAGTGGCTATGATTGAGATGGAGAATGAGTCAAGCTATCCGCAGATTTCAACAGATGTTACGGAAGCATTGTTCTTGGCGCTGCAGAAGAAGCAAATATTCGGTTTGACGGTTGTGAGTCAGGATGACCCATCGTGGCGAGGTCTACACTCGGAGTTGGATTCAACACTTACATTAAAGCAGTTATTGGCAATTCGCGAGATGCTAAAGTGTGATGCGGTGCTTGTGGGTACTGTCACCGAATATCAACCATACCCACGAATGGCAATTGGCATCCGCCTGAAACTTTTAGATTTGAATGATGGGCAAATATTGTGGGCTTTTGAGCAAGTCTGGGACTGTGCTGACAGGTCTACTGAGACTCGTATTAAGAAGTATTTTCAGTCACAGATGAGATCTGGTTTTGCCCCTTTGCGAGAGGAGTTGGTTGTAATGAGCTCGTTAAAATTTATCAAGTTCGTTGCCTACGAGGTGGCAGAGACACTGAGTCCTCGATGGCAAGATGAGCGAGCTAAGTATTTTCGTAATAGGTCTTGATATAAATTATAAATAGCGCGCAAAATTTTACAAAAAGGTCTAAAGTTTTCTTAGGAATTTGCGAAAAGAATATGAATTGTAGACCGTGCAGGGACTAAGTAATGATAGACAATATAGAAAACACAAGAATCCAAGACATTCCAAACAATTCGCCGACCTGGCAATCTGACTCTGCTAAAATCCCTTTTGGCGGTGATAATGATGTATCTTTGCAGGTCAGTTTTGCGTATATCATTAATAGGGCCACTCAAATTCCCCAAACTGATAATAAAGCCGTCCAAGAAGCTCGCGAGCTTTTGAAATCTGGCCGGCTCGAAAATAATGCCAGCACTCGAACTGCCGCAGAGAAAATAATAGAACTCGGCATATAAAAAAACAAGGGCAGAATCGACTATGTTGCGCTACTGATTGTACTGAGCGGCAACCGGTCTTGGTGAGCTTTTCAAATTCGATGAGCACAATATGAACGCGGAGCCAGCGAGAGATTAGCCCCACCTCGCCGCATTGGTTTAGGACTTTAGGGCATGCATCCGACAAACACGGTCAAACCGCCTAGCACAGAAAAAAAACCGGACGAATCAATTGTAGGAAAATTCAGGGAACTCTGGAAATACTATCTTTTGCAGACTCTTCTGGCTACTATTGTACTCACTGTTCTGGTGCTTTTGCTCGGCAAGGAAAAGACCGTACTGATTAGCGCGATGGGCGCGACTACTTTTATCGTATTTGCAATGCCAACCACCATCTCGGCACAGACAAGAAACGTAATAGGTGGCCATATCGTAGGTCTTGCCTCCGGAGCGGTGTTTTATTTCGCTGGTCTTCCGTATATACTGGGATATCCCCTTGCAGTTGGATTAGCCATTTTCCTTATGGTAGCTCTCGATTTTGAACATCCGCCAGCAGCAGGCACAGCTTTAGCAGTTGTGATAAATGAGGTTTCCTGTGATGCTTTCGTAACAATAATGTTAAGCGCAGTTGTGCTTTCCCAATGCAGGTACTTCCTCAGATATCATCTCAAGGACTTGATTTGAGTGACGACTACATTACGCAAGTTGACAGGAGCCAGAGCTAAACATCAAACGTAGAAGTCGAGAGTTCTTCCGGCAGGGCTCTGGTGGATACACTTTTTTGACGTGCCGAACTGGCTGAAAAGGCCAGCTTGATTGCTGCTACGCCTGACATGGAATCCCGCAGAAGTAGCGTCCTCGTTGCTTTTGCTATTGTCGGGTATCCGAATTGCGGCTAAATCAAAACAGCCGTTGCTGACAAGAGGAACAGATTTAATAACTCTGCAAGAGATTCGTTTTGTCACTTAGCTAACCCCCAATTGAATTTATGTTACTAAATTCAAGCCGCCAAGTCAAGCAAATTCATGAATTGAAAAGCGAGCAAGTGAAATGTTTTCCAGTTTTTCCACGAAATTTGTTTTGAAAGACTATATTATTGGACAATTAGCTTTCTTACTCAAACTGACCGTTTTTATTGTCATGCTGAGCCGACCTCGCTCCGCCGAA
>CAYNTC010000014.1:0-19145 GCA_964399795.1 uncultured Pirellulales bacterium
AAAGAAGATATCGGCCAGCCGCCTGAAAATCTTGAGCTAAAATGGCGTTGTAGTATTAAAGTCTCCGAAAGATGTAAGAATCCGACTATTTGAGACAGACGGGTAATTTTGCTTGACCGGATAGGGCCAATTAGTTAATCATTATCACCTGTTTGCCTGTCGTTTACAGAGGGCATCTATGTGAATTGCAATGGGTGTTTTATGAATGAAAGAATTGTAAAAGTTGGGCTTGTTGGCTTCGGCACTATTGGCTGTGGTGTGGCAAAGTTGATTGCAGAAGAATGTGACTGTATAGCAGCTAAGACCGGTCTGCGCTTGCAGCTCGGTTGTGTTGTAGATATCGACACTACTTCGCCTCGGTCGGTAAAACTGCCGGACGAGATATTGACGAACGATATTAACAAACTGCTGAATGACGATAGTATCAAGATAAGCGTCGAACTGGTCGGCGGAACTGACACGGCAAAAGAAATCCAACTGAAAATGCTGCGGGCGGGCAAAGATGTAGTGACCGCGAACAAGGCACTTTTAGCTGAGCACGGCAACGAGCTTTATAAGGTAGCCCGCGAAAACGGAAGGTGCATTGCCTTTGAAGCAAGCTGTGCCGGCGGCATACCTATTATCTCAGCTATTCGAACGGGTCTTGTCGCAAACGATATTAACGCGATGTACGGGATCGTCAACGGAACGTGCAACTATATACTGTCGAATATGACGTCGAAGGATGAAGATTTTTCGCAGGCATTAGCTCAAGCACAGCAAAAAGGCTATGCGGAAGCAGATCCAACGCTTGACGTCAGCAGCGGAGACAGCGCACATAAGCTGGTTATACTTGCCTCAATTGCTTTCGGATATGAAATTGCGCTGGAAGATATTTTTATTGAGGGCATCGAAGACATCTGTAAAGAAGATATTCGATATGCTGGTGAGATGGGGTATTGCTTGAAGCTGCTGGCTATAGGCCAGAAGAGCGATGAAGGCAGAGTTTCACTGCGTGTGCATCCGTCATTTATTGCCAAGGATGGTGCGCTTGCACGCGTGGAAGGTCCTTTCAACGCTGTCGGCTTATTTGGCAGTGCTGTCGGACAAGTAATGTTCTATGGCCGAGGAGCAGGAATGATGCCCACCGCAAGCGCGGTCGTCGCAGATATTATCGATGTCGCAATCGGAAATTCTGAGACGACATTTCGGCATCTGTGTTTGAAACCTCGCAGCGAAGTAAAACCACTTGTTGAGAAGATAGACGATTCGATAAGCAGGTTTTACATCAGGCTAATGGCTAAAGACGAGCCTGGAGTAGTAGCAATCTATGGCAAGATACTTGGCGAACACAAGATAAGTATTTCCGGTGCGCTTCAACACGAGGGCAGTGGGCCGGATAATACTGTGCCGGTTGTAATAACGACACACGAAACAAAAGAAAAGGATATGACTGCTGCATTGGCTGAGTTAGCTGAACAAGATGTATTCAGTGGAAAACCGGTTTGTATAAGAATCGTTGATATCCCGGAGGATAAAGATTGACGAGTAAATATGCGATAATAGTCCCTGATGGTGCGGCAGATGAGCCACTCGAAGAATTTGGTAATAAGACCGTGCTCGAAGCCGCTGAGACGCCGAATATGGACAAGATCAGCACCGAAGGCAGACAGGGCCTTGTGCAAACGGTCCCTACCAACATGGAGCCAGGCAGTGATGTAGCTCAGATGAATTTGCTTGGCTACGACCCCAATAAATACTACAGTGGCCGTGCTCCCATTGAGGCTGCCGCACGCGATATCAAGTTGTCCCTTAATGACTGGGTTTTCCGATGCAATTTAGTAACTATAGCCGACGGCAAAATGGCAGACCATAGTGCCGGGCATATTTCGACAACAGAAGCAGCAAAACTGATAGACGAGCTGGAGGAGCAACTCGGTAGTAAACAGATCAATTTCTATGCGGGTATAAGCTACAGGCACCTTTTAGTTTTTAGAGGCTTGGATTTCGACATTCAGACGTATCCGCCCCATGATTTCATAGGTAAGCCAATAAAGAAAATTCTGCCACGAGGTGCAGGCGCAGATATACTGATCGATTTGATGGCCCGATCACAACAACTATTTGATGGCCACGATATTAACAAAGTGCGAAAAGACTTGGGTGAGAACCAGGTTAGCTCAATCTGGCTCTGGGGTCAAGGCAAGAAGGCTTGGCTTGACAGCTTCCAAAAGAAATTCGGGCTTCGTGGTGCAGCGATTACAGCGGTTGATTTGGTAAGAGGTCTGGCCAAGCTTATCGGCTTCGACCTTATCGACGTACCTGGCGCAACAGGCTTCGTTGACACGAATTATCAGGGTAAGGGGTCAGCGGCGATCAAAGCATTAGAAAAATATGATCTTGTATTTATCCATATAGAAGCGCCTGACGAAGCATCTCATGAAGGTAATCCGGAAATGAAGAAAAAAGCCATCGAACAAATCGATAAACACATTGTCGGACCAGTGCTTAAAGCACTGAAGAGCTACAAGAGCTGGCGAGTATTAGTGCTTCCCGACCATCCTACTCCTGTCCGGAGCTGCGCTCATTCGGGTGAAATGGTACCTTTTGCGATGGCAGGTAGCGGTATCAGCGGTATTTTACATGAACCGTTTAGCGAACCTAATGCTGCAAAGTCGGGCTTGCGTGTGGATAAAGGTTTCGAACTGATGGAATACTTTCTGAAAAGTTAAAGTAAACGGATTATACATAGTTATAAACGAAACTTAACTCTTGGAATAGGCTAAATATGACGATAGTCGTCCAGAAATTCGGCGGAACGTCGGTTGCTGATGCGGAAAAGATTCGGCGTGCCGCCCAACGAGTTATTAAAACGGTCGAAAAAGGCTATCAAGTTTTGGTTGTGGCTTCGGCACGAGGAAAGCAAACGGACGAGCTTATTGCTGACGCCCTAGAACTAAATCCAAATCCTCCCGCGCGCGAGATGGATCAATTGCTCAGCACTGGTGAGCAACAGACAGTCTCACTGTTTGCCATGGCTCTTGATGCCATGGGCTATAACGCTATCAGCTTCACTGGTGGCCAGATTCGGATGATAACGAACAGTGACCACACCAAAGCGCAGATACAAAGCGTTGATGCCGAACGAATCCATAAGCAGTTCGATCAGAACAAGGTCGTAATCGTGGCAGGCTTTCAAGGTATTGATGATCAGGGCAATATAACTACGCTCGGCAGAGGCGGCTCCGACACGAGTGCGGTGGCACTGGCAGCGGCTTTAGGAGCTGAGGTGTGTGAGATTTACACCGATGTTGATGGAATCTACACAACTGACCCGAGAATATTCAAGAACGCTGCGAAACTTAAAGAAATAAGCTACGATGAGATGCTTGAAATGGCAAGTCTCGGAGCAGGTGTCATGCACATTCGGGCGGTCGGTTTTGGGAAGAAATATGACGTCAAGATTCACGTTAGAAATAGCGAGAATGAAACTGAGGGTACAATAATCACACATGAGGTGCCACAAATGGAAGGTGTAGTAGTCTCCGGTGCGACAGTACAAAAGGACATGGCTAAGATAAGCCTTGTCGGTGTGGATAACATTCCAGGTAATGCTGCTGCGATATTCGCTCATTTGGCTAAAGCAAAAGTAGTCGTCCACGACATTATTCAAACGGAAGTCAGCCACGAAAAGGCAAACCTTTCGTTTATGGTGAGCATTTTGGATCTGAGGGCTGCCCAGGATGCTATTGAGAAGATAAAGGAAAAAATTAACTGCCAAAATGTATTTATCCGGGATGATATTGCTCTGGTGTCCGTAGTCGGTGTCGGCATGCGCACACATTATGGTGTGGCTGAAAAAATGTTTGGCGCACTTGCCCAAGCTAAGATTAACATCGACTCGATTACAACCAGCGAAATCCGTATAAGTTGTGCTGTGGACAAAAAAGAAGCTGAAAAAGCTGTTGAAGCAGTCTGTACCGCCTTTGAGCTGGATAAGTCGACTGAACAACGAACCAAGTATAATTAACGAATCACGTTATTGGCTAATAGCAATAAAACTACTTACGCGATGAGTAAGCGCCGCCAGATGGGTATGATCTCTTTTGCCCTGATACTGGCGGCTTTTTTCGTTTTGCTCGATCATACTTGTGCCAAACGTAAATTGCGAACTCGACCCGAGTCCGAAGAGCAAGCAAGAGCATACGATTTCCGGAAATATCATGCCAAAAAATTCATGGTTGTGAATGTTGTTGATGGTGACACTATAGATATTGACATACCTGATAGTAACCACGCTCACACGAGGGTAAGGTTGTGGGGAGTGGATACACCGGAAACCAAAAAGCCGAACACGCCGGTTCAGTATTTTGGCCCAGAGGCCACTGCATTCACGACAACGCTGGCTCTTGGAAAAGCTGTGACAATTTATCTCGATAAAGGAAACCGCACAAGGGATAATAAAAAATATAACAGATTATTGGCGTACGTCAAATTACCGGATGGAAGGTTATTAAACGAGGTTTTAGTCCATGAAGGTTTCGCATATGCAGACCTTCGGTTTCGCCATAGTCTATTTCACAAGTACCAGCAGTTAGAGGCGAGTGCACGCAGTTTGAAAAAGGGATTGTGGAAAGAAGTAACGCGTGAGCAATTACCAGAATGGCGACAGAAAGAAATATCAAATATCAAAATGTAAAAAGCAAAATGACAAATCAAAATTCAAAAAGAGAAAAATTTTTCATTTTGCAATGTAATGTTGATGTTTACGTTTTAATTTATAATTTTTTCCGCACTGCTATTCCGCCCAGGCCGAGCAGCAAGAGTGTGGCGGGCTCGGGGACTCCGTAAGCCTGTACCTCTGATACGGACAGAAAATAGTCCGTGTTATACATATCAGCTTTCAACTTCAGGATAGTCGTGGTTATACTCTCAGGCAATACGTATCTCTCTGTATCATCGTCAGGATTTGGCCGCGTCAGCATACCCATTCCCCAGGCATCGTAATTTGGAATATCCCACGCTAATTTCCAGTAGCCAGTGCTTATATCAAGGTAGTATAGTTCGTAGCCGTCATTGTCATCTGCCTGCACAACAAAGCTTTCGATGGTGAATGGGCTGCCAAGGTCGATGTATATGTAACGCTCCTTGCCGTCATGAGCATCCCACCACACCGTCCCTTGATCCCATAGATTCCCTTTTGGCAGAAAAACGCTGTCTACGATCGTCTGTGGATCGGCGGAGGGCCAACCTCCCCATCCGTCCTCCCCGAAGCTGCCCCCTCCAATGGCAATATCTGCGTTTGAGGCCACATTGACCACCGTGCCGAAAGTTACCGTTCCCCCGCCTGAGATAACCATCGCTATGATGATTCCAGTCCACATTCTTTTCGTGTTCATTTTACTCCTCATAAAAAATCATTCTTTCTCAACAAAATTTGATTATTTTTTGCGTGGGAAAGCTTGAGATGGGCCTCCGCCGAACCTTTCCACCACTGCTCCTTCAAAAAATAATCTACCCGATGAAGTGAAAAATATCCAGAGAAAAGGCTGATGAAAGTAAAATTTTTTGCAAAAATTTCGATGCTCGAGGCCAGATACTTGATACTTGTAAAAAATATAACGGTGTAATCTGTGAAATCTGTAACAAAGAACCAAAAAATCCTGCCATTAATGGCAGGGCTAAACAATATAAATTTCTCGACGCCTTCCTTCGATTTCCCTTCGACTCTGGTCAGGGCTTCGGCTAATTCAGGATGGCATCTGTGGCTAAACTAAACGCTAAACGCTAAACGCTGCACGCTATAAATTATATTCTTTGATTTTCCGGTAGAGTGTTCTTTCGCCGATGCCGAGGATTCTTGCGGCTTTCTCACGATTGCCGTTTGTTTTGGTTAGCGTTTCTATAATGGCCTGCTTCTCCAGTTCGTTCAATGAGACATTACCCAGGCCAGCCGGAGGCTTGGCGGTGGTGGACAACTGCGGCCTTTGCGATATGTCAGGATGTATATCTTGAACTTCAAGCATGTCCCTATCGCACATCACAACCATCGTCCTTATCGTATTTTTTAACTGACGAATATTGCCGGGCCAATCATAATTTGAAAGAACCGTCATTGCAGCATCGGTTATGCCGCCGACCCTTGAACCGGTCTCCTCAATGGCTTCCTTGAGAAAATAATCTACAAGGTCTGGTATGTCCGCTACCCTCTCTCGCAAGGACGGCAGAGAGATATTTACGCCTTTGATTCTGAAATACAAATCCTGCCTGAATTTCCTTTCCTCTACGAGTTTAGTCAAATCCTGATTCGTTGCGCTTATTATGCGAACATCCACCACAATTGGCTTATTCGAGCCAACCGGTATGACAGCACCATCTTCAATGACACGTAATATCTTCGCCTGCATATTCAGCGGCATATCGCCAATTTCATCCAAAAACATTGTTCCCTTGTCAGCAATCTCGAACAGGCCTTTTCTATCGGTGATCGCACCGGTAAAGGCGCCTTTTGCATGACCGAACAACTCGCTCTCCAATAGGGTTTCAGTCAGACCGGCACAATTGACGGGCCTGAAGGGTTTGTCACGACGGTTAGAATTATTGTGGATTGCTCTTGCCAGCAGCTCTTTGCCAGTTCCTGACTTTCCTTCAATCAATACGGAGATGTTAGTTGGTGCGACACGTCTTAGGACCTCAAATATATTCTGCATTGCTGCGTTTTTTCCGCGCACTCCCTCGAACAAGAATCCCTCTTCGCGAGAAGCCGTGGTCTGGCGGGCATGTGCAACGGAAGCCTTTCTGCTTGCTTGGGCAACAAGGGTACGAAGCTGGTCGATTTCTATCGGCTTTACAAGGTAATCGTACGCACCACGTCTTATGGCTTCTTTGCAGGTATCTATAGTTGCATAAGCAGTTATAAGAATAACCTCGGTGTCGGGATTGTGTTGTTTAGCCTCATGGAGTATGCTCAGACCTTCAGTTTGGCCATCCAACTTCAAGTCCGTCACAACAATATCGACCTGCTGAGCACGCACTATCTCCAATGCGTCTTTGACAGTGTAAACGGTGATTGTTTTTACAGGTAGCTTAGCCAGCGCATCCGCAATTCCATCGGCATGGTCACGCTCATCATCAACAACCAGAACTAAGCTTTCATGCTGCGTCAATTTGAGACCTCATTGGAAGTGCTGTTAGGTTCGAGCAGAGGTAAACGTATTGTGAAATCAGTGCCTTTGCCCAACTCACTGGCGACTGCTATCGTACCGTCGTGCGCCTCTACTATTTTCCTTGCCGAGGGCAGGCCCAGTCCGGTTCCTTCCGGCCGAGATGAATAGTAAGGTTCGAAAATACTCTGCAATTTATCAGCGGCAATACCACAACCAGTGTCGCTTATTTGAATCACCGCGTCACTTCTCTGTCTGCTGGTTTTTATCATCAGTTCTCCATCACTACCGATTGCCTGCTGTGCGTTTATTAAAAGGTTAAGTATTACCTGTTTCAGTGCCGCCGCGTCAACCTTGCAAATAAGCGGCTCCTTATACAAGCTTTGCCGGACGGTTATTGAGTGACTGTAAGTCTGCGGTGAATAGAAATCAATCATGTCACCGACAAGCTCGTTTATGTCGATTCTGGCAAATTGTAATTCGGGCCTATTAATGTAACGAAGGAAACCATCAAGTATATGCTGGAGTCTGTCAGCTTCTTTTTGTATGACGGCCATTTTACGCAAAGCCCTGGAAAATCCCGAGTCGTCCTTGTCTGGGCCTATTTTGTTAGAGTCAGGATAATTCGCAGATTCTAACTCTTCTCGGATAAGTCTTAAATTGACCTTTATAGTAGATAGTGGGTTCTTAAGCTCGTGGGCAAGTTCGCCCGTCAACTTGGTTAGTTCCTCGAGCTGTGCAACGGGCTCAGCTTGGTCTTGCCGAGTTTCTGGAGGACGCCTTCGCAGTAACAAGAAAATCACCGGCACAAAAACAAGTAATGTAACAATAATGCCACCAGTAAACTGCATCATTTGGCTTCTCTCTACTTTTTTCTGTAAAATTCACTTCAGGTTGCCGTAAAATGTTGGGGCTTCAGACGCGGTGCAGTAGCACGGACCGGCCTTAATACATGGAGGCACAACCCATATCCCCTTATCGTGTCCGCTGTGTTGTTGTCTTTTCTGTTATGCCGAGTTCAGCAAGAGCTGCTCTACGCGAAAGCTTGAGTCTGCCCTGCTCATCGATGGCTATCAGCTTGACCGGTATTAGGTCACCTGCTTTGCACACATCCTCGACGTTCTTGACGTACCCTTCGCTAAGTTCACTAATGTGACAAAGACCTTCAACGCCCGGTGTGATTTCGGCAAATACACCAAAGTCCTTTACAGTAACCACCTTCGCTTGCCTGTATGTGCGCCCCACTTCGGGGGGCTGCGTAAGTGACTCGATGATTTCTTTAGCCTTGAGATGCCCATCTCCACCCAAACAACTGATGTAAATAGTGCCATCCTCTTCGATTTCGATCTTCGTTTCGGTCTGATCCTGGATGCTCTTTATCATCTTGCCAGCAGGTCCGATCACCTTGCCGATATACTCAGGGTCTATCTCAAGAGTTATCAACTTAGGTGCATATTTGCTTATCTCAGCTCTGGGTTCACTGATAACATTGTTCATGGTTTCCAGAATCCGGAGTCGAGCCTCTTTTGCACGCTGCAAAGCCTCAACCATGATTTTGTGAGGCAGACCCTGAGCTTTGATATCAAGCTGTATAGCTGTGATACCATCGACGGTACCGGCGACTTTAAAATCCATATCACCAAAGTGGTCCTCCTCGCCAATGATGTCCGTGATTAATATATATTTACCAGCTTCATCACTAACCATTCCTATGGATATGCCGGCAACAGCGTTGCTAATCGGAACGCCGGCGTCCATCAGGGCCAGCGAGCCGCCGCAGACCGATGCCATTGAACTTGAACCGTTCGACTCGGTGATATCTGAAACGACACGAATAGTATAGGCAAATCTGTCTTCCGGTGGTCTGACGGCTGCTAAGGCCCGTTCTGCAAGTGCTCCGTGTCCAATTTCACGACGGCCGGGACCGCGAATCGGCCTTACTTCGCCAACGGAAAAGGGTGGAAAATTGTAGTGAAGCGTGAAGTTTTGAGCGTACTCATCTAACAAACCATCGATGATTTGCGCATCCCTTATGGTTCCAAGAGTCGCGCTGACGATGGCTTGTGTTTCACCCCTTGTGAACAATGCCGAACCATGCGTTCTGGGCAGGATGCCTACCTCACAGGAAATTGGGCGAATATCATTGTAACCCCTTCCATCCGGTCTCTTACCCTTCAAAACAAGCTCACGGACAACCTGACTTTCTACCTTCTCAAATATGCGTTTGAACATGGCCTTGTCGCACTTTGATGGGGTCTTCTCTGTAGCGTCTGAAGTGTCCGGCTGAAAATCCTCACCGTTACCGCAATAATCAGAATCAAGTTGTTCAAAAAGTTCTTCGACGGCTTTATTTCTCTGCCGCTTGTCCGGTATTTGCTTGATCTGCAGCATCTGATTCGCTTTTTGTGAATAGAGTTGCGAGTAGAGTTCCTGATCTATTTCGACAAGAGGAGTTTCCTTTTCGAGACCGACCTTGTCCCTGAGTTCCTCAATCATATCGCAGACCTGACGGACAGTCTCATGTGCAACCAACACGCTGTCAGCGATGACTTGCTCGGGCAACGCTTTTGCCCCGATCTCTATCATGTTGATTGCTTCATTTCGTCCTCCGAGCAGGAGATTCAGATCAACCTGCTCGAGCTGCTTGTGTGTCGGGTTAACCACAAATTCCCCGTTAAGTCTGCCTAATCTGCAGATTCCGAGGGGTCCTTGAAACGGGATCCTGCTAATTGCCAGTGCCGCGCTTGCACCTATCATCGCCGGCACATCGGGGTCATTCTCCTGGTCAGCGCTCAGAACGGAAGCAGTAATTTGTACCTCCTGGAAATAACCATCTGGGAACAGCGGACGAATGGGCCTATCAATCATTCTGGCTGTCAGGATTTCCTTTGTAGTGGGCCTTCCCTCGCGTTTGATGAATCCGCCCGGGAACTTACCTGCAGCGCTTTGCTTCTCACGGTACTCAACGCTGAGCGGGAAGAAATCGATGTCCTCATTTCGTGGGGGTGCGGTAACAGCAGCAACAAGGACTACGGTTTCACCATACTGAACAATAACAGTCCCATCGGCCTGCTTACCAACTTTGCCGGTTTCGATAGATAAAATCCTACCACTGATTTCTCTCTCAACTCTGTGTACATTAAACATATATTACCTCTTTGACAAGTGTATGGTTAAACATGGAGGACACCCCCTTGTTGGCATTAATGCCAAAGCTACAAATGCACGAATAGTCAGTTTGTACATTGCTGCTTTCCTCTGCCGCTTCACTTCCGCAAGCCGAGCCGGGATATTATTTTCCGATAACGCTCGACGTCTTTCTTACCGACGTACTTGAGCAGCGAGGATCTTGTCCCAACCATTTTTAGTAGACCACGACGAGAAGAATGGTCTTTTTGATGAGTCTTGAGATGCCCGGTGAGGTCATTTATCTTTCTGGTTAGCAAAGCAATTTGCACCTCTGGTGAACCTGTATCCCCCTCGTGGGCCTCAAAATCATTGATTATTTTCTGTTTTTCCTGCATTGTCAGCATGTTTCGTACAAATCCTTCCGTATTTTGTGTTGGTCGCCTCTATAAATCTGACATTTTTCAAACCTTAGATTTTATGAGCTAATACGGTAATTTGCAAGAGTTTTTCGATATTATCAATACAAAAAAAAATCCCATTGTTGCGTATGCACAATCTTTGTCATAACTTATACTTCTCTATTCTTGACATTAGATGTCGATGTTTCTTACGGTAGGCTCTTTAGTGTGGTAGCGACAACTCTACTTTGCCCTTTTCTGCTGGAGAAAAGCTTCCAGTATCTCGGCTGCGGCGACTGCATCCGAACGTTTTAGCATTTGGGCTTTTTTTAATTCAGCGGAGGCGAGCTTTTCTTCGGCGCTAAAACTGGTCAACCGCTCATCTTGAAGGTACACTGGGATGCCAATATATTGTCTGAGACGCTCGACAAACTTACGAACGAGTCTGGTTTGTGCGCTTTCGGAGTCATCCATATTCAGAGGCAGACCAACAACAATAGCTTCGACACCCTCTTTCTGTACAACAGCCGCGATTTTTGTCAATAGCTCCTTCTGACCTAAAATTACATTCAGAGGCGAAGCGATGGTCTCAGCAGCATCGCAAATTGCTAATCCCGTGCGCTTACTGCCATAATCTATCGCCAAATATCTCATTTTATCGCAGTTTACTCTGGTACTGTTTTGGTTCCATGTGATATGAGCAGGTGGTCCGCGATGCATCGAGCCTCACGGTAGGCCTGACAGAATCTTGTAACAGATATTTGCTTTTATTCACAGGTACTCGTCTCCACTGTGCTGTTTAATGAGGTCTAGCAGGTCTTTTAGTCTTTGAGTCTTCTCGATAGGACATACAAGTGTAGCGTTATCGCTGTGGGCAACAACTATTTTCTCAAGGCCGATAGCAGCAATTAAGTGTCCCTTGTCTTCGGTGACAACGATACTATTCTTGCAGTCAAGCAGCTCACTGACGCCGGCTACAACAATGTTACCGTTATTGTCTGACGTGATAACATCGGCAAGGGCGGCGAAGGAGCCCATATCCAGCCATCGGCATTCAAGCTTTATGGCGTGAACGCTCTCGGCTTTTTCCATAACCGCAAAGTCAATACTGATCTTGGGTAATTTCACGAACCATTCTTCAAGCGATTTCTCCTGATTTGGGCCGTCCCAGTTGGCTGCGATTCTGCGAAGGGATTCGGAGGCTTGTGGTAAGAACCTATCCAAGTTAGCTAAAATAGTCTTGGCTTTCCAGACGAACATGCCCGAATTCCAGAAATATTGTCCGTTCTGAAGATACTGCTTAGCTGTTTCCTCATCCGGCTTTTCCTTGAAGGCCTCAACGGCGTATACTTCGTTTGCGCATTTAGGACAGCTTCTACTGTTAGTGCACTTGATATAGCCAAGCTGTGTACTTGGAAAGGTTGGTTTTATGCCGAAGGTAATCAAGGCATTCGGATTGTCACTTACGAATGTCAGTGCGTCTTTCAGCGCACCTTGGAAGACTTCAACAGGCTCTATTAGTTGGTCAGCCGTGACGACTGCCATTCGGGCTTCAGGGTCAAACTTGGCAAGAATCGTGGCAGCCAAACCTATAGCTCCTGCCGTGTCTCGTACGGTTGGCTCGGCGATAACGTTATTGAATGGCAGCTCTGGCAGCTCCTCACGGACGATATCCGCATAGCCCGCATTGGTAAGAACAATTATGTTCCTCGTATCAAAAATCGGTGCTAACCTGTCAAAGCAGCAACCAAGAAGTGTTTGGCCATTGATAAGCTTCAGGACTTGTTTCGGGCGTTTTTGCCGGCTAAGAGGCCACAATCTTTTGCCAGTACCCCCCGCCATTACAACTGCGTAATTCATTGCTCAGCCCTCGTTACTCCAAGAGAGGATATAACGCCGAAATGCTTGTTAATAATAACTGCAAAGGTCATCATGCCCAGTACTCCTTCCTATATGTTGGATTTTACCACAATAAGCAAAAAGAACAAGCAGATTGTAGTAATCGCAGAGTTTCAAAGCAGCTAAATTTATTCTTTCCCAGAAATGTATCAGGAATATGAAAGATCGGCGTATTTTGCCATGAGAGACTTCGTTTGGCCAGTGTTAAATCTGACGACGACTATACTGTCCTCTCCTATATCGATAAACTCCTTGACGCGACCAAGGCCGAAAGATTTATGTCTAACTAACTGCCCAGCTACGAAATGCGGTAAGGTGAAGTCAGCCTCTTCTGCATTTTCATAGCTGTAGTCATCTTCTTCATGTACCTCGTTCAATTCGCATCCCATTTCAAAAAGAAACGGTGATGGGATTGTCCGCAAGAGCTGGCCACGAAATGTTCGATATCTCGCATAGCTTATATATAGACCCATTTTAGCGCGGGTTATACCGACGAAAAAGAGCCTGCGCTCTTCTTCCATGTCATCCTCATTATCTGTGTTTGATCTTTCGTGCGGTAACAAATTATCTTCGAGGCCAATTATAAAGACGTGCACAAATTCAAGGCCTTTAGCTGCATGCAGGGTCATAAGGGCAACACGGTCGTTAGACGCGTCATACGCATCAATGTCACTGAACAACGATATTTCCTGTAAATAGTCAATCAAAGATGGCTGCTCCGTCTGCTGATCGTATTGGGCAACGGCATTTATCAACTCGTCAACGTTTTCAAGCGCATTTATGCCCTCGGCGCCGGTGTCTTGCAGAGACTTTTTTAATCCAGATTCGATAACAACACGCTCTGTAAGTGGTGCAACCTGGCCCGTGACATCCTTTTTGAATCCATCGAGCATGTTAATAAACGCTGTGAGCTTGGCCTTTGTGCCTTTGGAAAGCGAAGCAATATGTTCTGCCATTCTAAGTGCCTCGAAAAATGTGATTCCACTTGCAGCAGCATATCCGCGCACCCTATCAACGGTTATTTTGCCGATGCCACGAGCTGGCGTGTTGATGATGCGCAAAAGTGCGATCTCATCGCTGGGATTGACGAGAACCTTTAAGTATGCCAGCACGTCACGGATTTCCTTTCTATTGTAGAATTCCACGCCGCGTATGACCTGATACGGTATTTTGCTGTGTATGAATGCTTCTTCAAGTACCCTGCTCATAGCGTTAACACGATAGAATACAGCTATGTCCTTTAGAGAAACGCCCTCTTCGGTTAGTTGCGCTATTTGTTGGGTGACACCCTGGGATTCTTGTGTTTCATCCTCAAAGCTTGTTACGACGACATCCTCTGCGCGTGGCTTTGTAGGAAGGAGCATTTTTGGCTTTCGATTTTTGTTAAAGGTTATCAGCTTGTCCGCCACTTCGAGAACGTTGGGTGTGCTGCGAAAGTTTTCTTCGAGCTTGACTACCATTGCATTGGGCCAGTCTTTTTCAAAGGCCAGGATGTTGCGAATGTCCGCGCCCCGCCAACGATAAATTGACTGATCAGGATCACCTGTTGCGCAGATATTGTTGTGCTGTGAAACAAGGGCTTTGGCAATTCGATACTGGGCGTGGTTGGTGTCCTGGTATTCGTCAATCAGTAGGAATCTAAAACGGTCGCTAAGCTCGGCGCAAACGTCGAGATGGCTTTCGAGTAGAAACGCCGTTTTCATCAGCAGGTCGTCGAAATCCAGGCCATTTCTTTCGGTCAAAATTTGCTGGTAGTGCTCGTAAATCCTCGCCAATGTTCGGTAGAAAAAACCATCGGCTTTCGCCTTAAAAGCATTAACGTCAATAAGGATGTTCTTTAGTTTAGAAATGGCCTCGAGCATACGAGCAGGCGGGAAATTACCGGTATCAAGCTCACAATCTTTGATCGCCTGCTTGATACATCTGGACTGGTCGCTTTCGTCGTAAATGCTGAAGTTTGGCTTTATGCCGGCACTATCGGCATATTGCCG
This sequence comes from uncultured Pirellulales bacterium, assembly GCA_964399795.1. Taxonomy (GTDB): domain Bacteria; phylum Planctomycetota; class Phycisphaerae; order Sedimentisphaerales; family Anaerobacaceae; genus CAYNTC01. The sequence goes on from CAYNTC010000014.1 coordinate 14,560, forward strand.
GAGAATCCTAACGCATAAGGAGTGGAAAGTGCTGATATGAACTGCTGCGGATGCACCAAGAGAGGTCGCCCTTTGGCGCATTTCGTTGGCTGCCTTATTAGTGAAAGTTATTGCGCAAATGTTGTACGGCTTTATGCCTGAGTCAATTAAAGCCGCGATTCGGTAAGTAATGACGCGGGTTTTGCCGCTACCTGGGCCAGCGAGTACAAGCAGCGGTCCTTCTCTATGAAAGACAGCTTTCTTTTGTGAGGGTGTCAATTGTCGTGAAAGGCTATCGTGCATGACCTAAAGCTTGTGCAGGTATCAGCCGGACTCGGCCTCTTGTCTTTTTAGCTTTTCTTCCTCCTGCTGGAGTTGCTTGTAGAGGTCCGGCCTCTCTATCCTTATGCGACTCAATAAATTGCGCCGCAGATTAGGTGGATACTGCAGGTCATTGAGAAAATCCAGAAGAGCCAAGTACCTCAAAACAGGCAATTCAGGCAGATCAACTCTAAACTCTTCGCCGTATTGGGATCTGTATAAGTCCATGATATCTTTAGCCATTTTTTCTCTGGCAAATGCTTCGTCGTCGTCACGCATTGCATACCTGAAGTAGCCTTCCCTCAGAAGCGCAACTATTTGTTCCTTGGCATTATAAATCTCTATGCTTTGGAGCTCTTCCCGCATGCGCATTCTCATAAAGGTGACCAGCGGCACCTTGAACTTTTCAAGGGGGTAGAGTTCCCGTAGTTGATTATAGATTCTGTGGGCCTGGTCAATATGGCCTGTCTGATAGAAGGAAAAGGCTGCATTAGTGAGCATGTTGCGGTGGCCATCCTTTAATGACTCTACTGAACCCTTTGCCTCGGGGATCTGTCCGTATTTCTCAATTACCGCGAGCCGAGATTTGTTGTACGCATCAAACATTCTCAAATCCGACCGTAAAAAAATATCCTTCATTATCGTTTTCGTAGTCTTAGCCGAAGCATCAATCCGAACTTCGACAGGGATGTCATAAATAAATATCTTTCCGTTGCGGAAGAGATCCTGTAAACAATGCCCCACAATGCGGTCGGTGTTTGTCTCATGTATATCCATTTCGCGATCCTCCTGTTCGGCCAATACCCGCAAACCCTTGATTGCCCAATACATGGCGTGACAATCCGGATGACGCCAGTCCAGCGGGAAACGCTTGTTAGGGTCACTGAAATCAACAGGGCCATAAGTTTTGTTCAACTCGTGCATCATGACCGGATCGAGCTTCCAGGTGTTGCGCAGGTGATGGGCCTTAGCAAAAAGGTCAAAATTCTCCAAAGCCGATGTGCCCCTGAAATTGTCTATGACCTGAAAGGCAGCAGGACTAAACCTGCCAGGGTTCTGCCTTAGGGCTAGATAGTTATCTACAAGCTCGTCCTCATCGGCAAATGAGCTGTCGGAGGACTTCAGGGCATCGAGTAGTGACGCCATATTCGCATCGCCTGCAATCTGCTGGAAAGTTGTAGGAACTCTAGTAAGAGCTTCGAAATATTCGTTGTCGGCTGGGCCAAGCAAAGGCTCCATGGCAAGGGCAAATTGAATTTTGTAGTACTTTTGTGCATCGTCTGAGACACCACCGATTTTGTGCTGTAATATTCTTGCAAGCTCACGATACAATTCAATCGATTTTGGATTCAGCGGTATACCCTGGTCACGAAGCAGCTCATAGCCATTTTTCACCCATTGCCACCTCTGGTCGGGCTGATTTGCCGGTATGGCTACAGATATATTGTAGGCCATGTTCCATGCCTGAAACTCCCAGACCGCTGCAAAGCGGGGCTGGAGAGTAGTTATCCAATCAGCGAGTTGTTTCGCATCGAAAAACTGCCCCTGCTCTTTGAGCTTGTCTGCCCGCATCCACAAAATATCGACAACCAACCCACGAAAAGCACCCATTGCAACTGTTGCAAAGGCAAGTGAGGGTGGCGCATTTTCAAGGGGCTCATTGATTATAAGCTTCATTTGCTGACGCTGGTTGTTTATGTAATCCAACTGCCCGCCAGCTATAATCAGTAAAATAGCCGTAACAACGAGACAAATAAAGCAGATTAAAGTATCGCGCAAACGCATAGAACATTAAAAAGCTGCCGTAGTGACTAAACTGTGATTTTAGCAATCTCTCTGAAACTAAAGACCAATAAGCCCAAAAGTAGTAAAAGCGATGCCTTAACACAAACCATAAGCCCAGCAGCTTTGCTCAACAAAGACCAACTAATTAATCTACCGGGCACCAGATATTTCGTGGGATTAAACTTGTCAAATTCAGGCAAAAGCCGGATTATCCACTTGATCGTGTAAGAATAAATCAGACTCACACTCTCGCTGAGATAATCGAACGATTCCAGAACAAAAGTGCTGACAGTACCTGTGAAAAAGATAACCAGACAAAACACCACAGCCACTGGAAAAGAAAGAAATGTAGCCGATAACACGCCGAGGCAAGCTAAGAAAATCAGTCGAAACAAAATCAAGAGTATAGCCCTTATGAAATTGGCTGTGAATGTATCAGCTTTGTAAAGAACTTCCAGGCCATCCTCAAGCGGAAAGATTACAACAGTGTTATTAAGTGGAACATTCAAGAATCCTACAGATAGATAGCCGTCTTCCGCTACGGCATCGGCAGGGACCTCTATTTCGCGGAAAGTACGAATGGGATCTTTTTGCTCGCCGGAATATATAGGTGTCCTGAATTTTGTGCCGTACTTGATTTGACGATCGTCACCCACAATCCATCGACCGTATATCTGCGAATCGGGAGGATTCACAGATACATCGTATTTGTACCGCACAAACAAACTCTCATTCGGATCGAGAGGTTCGACATTATGGAACTGCCAGCGTAATTGATGACCAACGGCAACAGCTCGTTTCTCAAGCTGCCTTCGCTTGGTGAGCTGGTCAATGATTTCCTTGCGCGTGAAACCTCGAAAAAACTGGTCCAATTGGCCACTTTCTTCGAGCTTATTATAGTCCTCGGCGACTTCATCGCTTACGTCGACTTTGGCAGGAATTAGGCTTGCTCTTGCTGTGTAGAATTCATTATTAACTTCTGTGAGCTCTTCCTCGGTCGGCTGGTAGAAATTCGGCATGTATATTGTGGTAGCAAATATTATTACAGAAAAAAGTGCAAGTAGCGATATATCCAATAAAACCACGCCGAGGAGTTTACCCAATAAGAACTCGAAACGACGAATAGGCTTAGTTATGAGTGTGTATATCTGTCTTTGTTCGATCTCGCTGGATATCGAATATATGGCAATTGTGATAGTGAGCAGACAAAGTAAGAAACTGGTAAGCGATAAACCATAACTAACGAAAGTTTGCAGTCTTCCTTTCAATGTGCCATCGCCTGTAACCGAGAATCCCATAATAGGAAGCAGGACAAACAATAATACTATGAAAACAGCAGCTATTTTCATACGTATGGCCTGCCTTATAGTATTTACAGCTACAGCCCAGATGTTACGCATTGCCGGGGTCTCCTTCTTTTGTTTCTTCCGTCCGACCCTTCGTTTCGTCCCGAGAAGAAGAATGACCTGTGAGCTGGTCCAAAATACCTTTATCAAATTGCTCCTGTTGTTTATCCGGCTCGGATTCGACTGGCTTTGTCGTGACTTCCTTGGTCTCTGCTGTGGATGTGTCCTGGGAAGATTCGGCCGGTTGCGTTAAATGGCTAAGCAGCTTTGAATCTGGTTTGGCCACTTCTTTTTTATCTGTCTGAACAGCCTGTTTGGTCTCTGGAGGTTCAGATGAGCCTTGCTGCGAGATGGGAGCTGAGACAAGTTTATCGAGCACATTTTCTTGTTGAGCATCGGGCACAAGGAATGAACCTATCTGCGTAGTACTGACCGCACCGCTCGTAACTCGAGCTTGCTGTTGTGCCTCTTCGACTGTCTTTACAAAAAAGGATTCAAGTTTGTCCAGCGGCGAAGTCACTTCGCAACCGGCATGTTCAGCTTGGACAATCTGCTTTATCTTCTCCAATGTTTCATCACTTATCGCATCGGTAACGATTTGTCGTTTATTTGTTTGCTGCAACAGGTCTTTAACATGTCCCTTTGCCTGGATTTTTCCGCCATAGAGTATCGCAATTCTGTCGCATATGTCTTCAACATCAGCGAGGAGATGGCTACTCAGCAGGATAGTCTTTCCTCGCTTTGCGAGCTTGAGAATCAAATCCTTTATCTGCCGTGTGCCGATTGGGTCCAAGCCGGTTGTAGGCTCATCCAGTATTAACAGGTCCGGATCGTTGATAAGGGCCTGCGCCAGGCCGATTCTGCGCGCCATACCTTTGGAGTACGTTCCAACAGGCCTATTCGCAACAGCTTTCAGGCCCACCATGTCAAGCAAAGCCTCGATGCGCATCTTGCGTACCTTGGCCGGCAGCCCGAACAGTCGGCCGTAGAAATCCAGGGTCTCACGGGCATTCAAATACCTGTACAAGTAAGACTCCTCAGGCAAAAAGCCTATTCTGGTATTAATTTTAGGATCTGCTCCATCACCGCCGAGAACCAGCGCCTTTCCTTTGGTCGGGTAAAGCAGGCCGAGCAGCATTTTCAAAGTTGTCGTCT
>CAYNTC010000015.1:0-19098 GCA_964399795.1 uncultured Pirellulales bacterium
TGAAAAACTAATGGGCGATGCAGGATTCGAACCTGCGACCGGCTGATTAAGAGTCAGCGGAGAACCTTACTTAAACCCTTGTCAATAAAGGACTGGCAATTCTGGCTTACCGCGCCACTTACCGCGCCACTTACCGCGCCACTTACCGCGCTTTTAATTCAAACTGTACTGAATGGAGTATGCTTATAAGGAAAAATATTGTAAAGAAAATGTAAATATTTTGTACAAAAGCTATTGACTTGCCCTAAAACTGCCTTATATAATATGTACAATACATCGGCTAATGCGTACAAAATTAAATATCTGTACATAATGTGTACAAAACTAAAAGGTTAAGTCAAATGGCTATCGACAGGGCAAAATATATGGACATGAAAGAGGTAAAGCAATTAAGGACAGTAACAGAAGCAGGGGCAATTACAGACCTAAAAGCTGGACGTGTTACTGGTCCTCTGGCCTGGATTTTAGTTGACCTGGCTCTATCGACAGGCTTGCGGGTATCGGAGATGGCAGCGCTAACCATTAAGGACATAGACTTGAAGCGTGGGGCTATATCGGTTGTCCGGTTAAAGCGCAAGAAGAAAACGAAAGAAACTATTGCCCTGAGCAAGGAACTCACCGAGCACCTAAAAAGTTATATCGACGACCGCAAGAGTGGCAAACTCTTTAAGGGTAAACGCGGCAATCTTACAGCCCAGGGATTACAGAGAATCTGGAAGGCAGCTATTAAGCGGGCAGGATTGCCGAAAGAAATCTCGATCCACTGCGCCCGACATACGATAGCGGTACACCTTTTGAAAAAGACTGGCAATCTAAGACTCGTGCAAAAGCAGCTTGGTCATTCATCGCCGGCAACAACAGCTAATATGTATGCCGATATTAGCTTCGAGGATATGCAGAACGGATTGAACGGACTCTATGAAACTTAAAAGATACCAGGGCGCCGACAAACAGAATATCCGGTGGTCTGTACCGCAAACAGTTAGCAATTGGGCGAGAGTCTTTGGTGTTCACCGCAATACAATGTCAAGGTGGTTAAAGAATGCAAATCTTTGTTGTGACCAGTTATCTCGTACCCATTGGCGAATAGCCACATTTGAGTTGCCAGATGGCCTTGATTGATAGGTTATAAAGCACAGAACTGACAAAAATTGCTAAATATTGCACACACCTTCACTCCTCTGCACTCCCCCATTTTCAGATCGGTTATAATTCCGGAAAAAGTACGAATCTTGACTGTCGTCAGACAAGTTTCAAAAGGGATTTATGTTTATGGGTAACTTCGAGCAGAACAATAACAGCGTAGAGGCCCTGTTAAAAGATGCTGCGAAATTGCAACCTGATAACTTGGCCTACATTGTTGAGTTCTTCGAGGCCACCGAACCCGGTCAGACAGTCGTGCAGAAAAACCCTAATCGGAAGCTCTACGCCGTTTTAAAGCCTACACCGGATGAGTATTTGCAGCGGCTCGAAGCACTGTTGCTATTGACGGATCAGGAAACGAGTATGATGTTCCGGGAGTATCTTCGGGTATCGTTACCGTTTATTAAACTGGCTGAACGTATAGACCAGTATTGGCGAATTGGGCAGATTAGCAGCCTTGCCGCAGATGATTTGATTCATCGAATTTATGCAATTGCCCCCCTTGTTGCTGTGTGTTCTATAGACTAATTTTTTTCGATAGGAGTCTAAAATGCCAGGCTTTTTCTATAAACAATCACCTTATAATCCGGCCTCTGATTGGCGAACTTACTTTGCCCAGGGGATTGAAAATATGATAGGTGGTCTTATGCAAGGCCAGGAGAGAAAACTTCAAGGCCAAGATATACAAAATATTTCAGATTATATAAGAAAAATGCAGACTTCACCCGGCGCCATGCCTACACCGAGCGGAACGACAACAATGGCCGACCTTCAGAATTTAGGACAATTTGTAACTGGCGCTAAAGCTCCAGAATTGCCAATAGCGAGAACGAATATAGGTCAGCAATTGATTACGTCTCTATTGATGGGACAAATGCAGACACCTTTACAAAAGGCGCAAACTGAACATTACCAAATCAGAACAGAGGACCTAAAGCAACAACCGAAAAGTAAGATACAGGAGTTAATCAAAGAAGGTTATACTCCACAAGAAGCCAAACACATTCGAGACATTTTTCACGGTCTCAAACCAAGAGCAAGCGCAACCAAAAGTTTGGCGCAAAAATCACTACCGGAACAACTATCTTTCTGGCAGACAGTTTACAATAAGAGTCTCGATCCGGAGTGGGGCGGCATGAAGCCAACTGCTGATATGGATGATGTCAGATATATAGCCAGACAAAACATTGATCGCATCACTGGCGCAATGAGAGCGGAAACTGAAGTGTTTACACAACCACAACAAGATAATGTCACGGGCTCCGCACCGCCTATTACAGATGAACAGCTTTTGAGTAATATAGCAAAGATGAAGGTCGGTGATAAATTCATAAGCCCGCAACAAAACAGGGACATAATCAGAAAATACCCAACTCTGGCTAAATACTTGCCACAACTGAGTCTCGAAGAACAACAGGAAGTGCTTGGTGCTATCAACGATGGTATGACCGAGGAAGAAATCCTCAAATTCTTCAAGTAGTAACGATGGCTGATAGATTGGATTTACAGGCCCTGCGAGATGCCAGGCAAGAAAGAAAAACTGCTGAACCTAATTTGCCATCATTTGACCTGCAAGGTCTACGAAAGGCAAGGCAGAAAGGTTTAGCTCTATCCGTACCCGAAATTATTGAGCCTACCGAAGTTCAACCATTTGATATTGATTTCTTAGATGTCCCTGACCCTACTGACCTGATTAAAAGGGCTACACCCGCATTAGAAGCTCCATCTGCTATTGAAACAAGAGCAGAGAAATTACCTGCGCCTACTTTTCCATCAGATACACCGAGGGATATAAGACCTTATCCGGAGTATAGCTTATGGCGAGAGCTTAAAACAATCGGTGAAGCCATAAACATTGCGACGGACCCCAGAACACCTGAAGGACAAAAATTTCTCAAAGAAGGCGTACTGGGCCGACTTGAAAATATAGGAGTGCGCGTATTTTCTCCAGTAGTAGGTAGGATATGGGATTTGATGGGTGATGTAGATTATAAATATGTCAAACAAGTTCTTGCCGAACAAGAAAAAGAGATGGGTGGTTTTGGCAAAGCTGTTGTTCCCGCAACTGCCGATACTCTCAAGATGGCTGTTGAATGGGGAGTTATGTATCCAGCTTTGTTTAGATCTGCTGGTATTTCTTCTAAAGCTGTAAGCAAGATACCAAAAGTAGCAAAAGCAAACCAAATTCTACACTCATCAAAGTTGGCAACAAAATATCCAAGATTATTTGACATCATTTCAAAAACAACAGGCTCTTTTTTCAAAGGAGCTGCTGTTGGGGGGGCAATGGGCGGCTTAGAGACAATCGGAGAAGAACTATCTGCCGGCGAAGTATTAAAACATACCAGTAAAAGTGCGGCAATCTTAGGTGGAACTGCTGCTGCTTTTCAATTGGCAAGTCAAGTTGATACGGCTCGATACATTAAGCAATTGCGCAACACTCTCATTAAGGCGAGCAATCAGCGTTTTGCCGCAGAGATAGCAAGGATTGAAGCAACTTGGTCACCAGGGCCAGCAAGAACTGCTGCAATGAAAGGACTTACGAGTTTCAAAACAAATGAATTGCAGGACATAGATAGCATAGTTTCAAGCGCGGAAGCACAATTGAGGGGCCTCAAAAAAGGCAAACTTTATCAGCAGGGCCAAGAGATGGTTGAATCGCCAGAGCAAGCAGCAAGGCGATTTATCACTCAAGGCTTCAAAACAAAAAGACCATATACCAAAGGCGAACCGTTACTCAAAAAAGGACTCGGTGAAGTCAAACCTTTTATTAAAATGCCTACGACCAGAACTGGTGAAATTAGAGAAGAATTAGGAGAAGCTGCCAAAGCGATTAGGCATCCTGTAAGAGTCGTTTCTAAGGTAGGTAGGGCAAAGCCTATCGCTGCTCCGCGTATGCCGCTTAAACCTCCAACTGCACCGCCTATTGGTGAGGTGATAACAAAGCCTGCTGCTGAACGAAAGCTGACCGAACCGACCGTTACTACAACCCTGCCAGAGAAAATCGCTCCTGCCAAGCCCGCTGAGGAAATTGAGCCTCCCACCAAGCCTGCCGAGGCAAAAGAAGCAAAAGTTGATTTATCTATATATGAATCATTGAAAAAAGAATTTAGAAAAGAACCTTGGCAAGTAACATTAAACCAACTTTTAAGAAGTGAAGCAGCAGGTCATCACGAAACACCGATTATTATGGAATTTCATCGCCGATTGCTTCAAGATGCTATAAAGGCAGGTAAGGAAATCCCCGCAAATGTAATAAAGCCATACATATCAGAACCCTGGGCACAAGAAGCGCTGGCAAAGGAAAAGCCCACAATGCCCGAATCCGTTGCGCATCAAGCTGCTGCTGGGCGAAAGCCGACCGAACTGGCCGCAAAGCGGCGGCCCGTTGAAATCTTGCCAAAAAAGAAAGAGTTGTTAGCGGAGATTGACACGGCCATAGCCAAGGCCCCCAGCGAGACAGAGGTGCGCTCACGATTGCAGAAGGAAATCCCTGAGCCAGCTTCAACCTTGCCCCAAGACGAATACATTAAGGCAATGCAGGAAAAGCAGTCACGAATCAATGAAGCGATAAATAAGGTAACCTCGGAAAAGCTCACGTTCGACATAGATGGCGGAGCGGAGATCACCAACACCAAAGAAACTCTGATGACATTCAGAAAATCCGTAGCTGGTCTGCCGGAAAAGGAATACTGGCCGGCCAAACCCACTAAGCCTACAGTGAAAAAACCGATAGCGGCCATCAGAGAAAAGATAGAACCACTACTCGCAGCACCGGAAGGTTACTTTACCGATGGCAAAGTTCTGGTCAAAGGGACACTACCAACAAAAGCCAAACCCAAAGTCAAAGACAGATGGGGCCAAGAGCCTCGGCCAATATCAGAAAAGTCGATAGACGAGATTATTTCTGCCGATACCGAGCCGGCAGAACTGCAACATTACGCTGTAATATCACCTGTAGCTGGAAAAGGGATATCCAGAAAACCTATTGCCGAGATATCCGAGGAAGGCGAGCTGCCGGCGTTGGCAGTCTTCAAATCAGCCGGAAAATACTACGGCTATGAACAGTCGAGATTCAACGTCTTGCGCAAAAGATTTCCTGATGCCCGATTTGGTATCAATCAACAGACTGGAAATCTTATCGCTTATGACCCGAAAACCTCTCAACCTGTGGCAGCCTTGACACCGATTCAATTAGGTGAGGAAGGACCAGCACTGGACAAGCCGCCAGTGGAGATATCGCTTCCTGCCGAGCAGATGATAGAGGCTTCCTTCTTCGAGCCGACTCTGGCTTTAAAGTCTTTGCAAACAAAACGTGAGCAGATAAAGGCAATGACACAGCCAGAGCCGGTACATCTAAGCAAAGTGGTGATCGATACCTTCCGGCAGTGGCCCAAGGAAATAAAGAAGGTGGGCAAGGACTACTGGGTAGAGGTGATGGCTACGGTTAAAAAGCTCGGCCCACCTATGCGATACAAGGCCTTGCGAAAGACTATGCTCGGAGCGTTTCGCCTTAGAAAAGGCCCTGTTGTTCCTACCGAGGTTATAGGTATCGAGCTTCAGGATGTAAGGGATGCACTTACCGCCACTCACGAGTTAGGACACGAGATTGACTGGCTGCTCAACGATAAGAAATATCCATCCTCTATAAAAGGTCGGTTTCCAGAGACGCAAGTTGGCGAGATGGCGCTGCGAGGCCAGTTAAAGAAGGTCTCACAAGTTCTGCGTCCGGACTTGTGGGAAGAAGGTGCAAAATTAGTTGGCCGGAAAAGCTATACCACTCGTCATACTGAGTTGATGGCTGATTTCGTCAGCCTCTATACACTCGATCCAGAAAAGGCCAGGGAGCTTGCGCCTGATGTCAAGGAAGCCTTTGAAAGCAAGCTGGCAACAAAGCCTGAACTGTTCGATGCCATTAGTAGATTACAAGATGTAAGATTCTCTGGACCCGTTGAACCGGCTATAGCAGAGCACATCCGCGAGACGTTTCCACTGCCGAAAGAGTTTAGTCCTTTGCAACTGGTCGTGGACATGACGGATAAAAGCTATGTAAAGGCTGCTGAGGAGCTGGGCATAACCGCCGCACGTCACTATAAGCTCTTGATGGAAAAGGCCAGAAGGGACGCCGACAGACTCGATACTCTCGTACCGGACAAAGCCAGACAGACCGATCTGGTTGTTATCGCTGAGAATGGCAAGGCCAACCCTTGGACCGAAAAGACCAAGCAGGAAATACTTAAAGAGGGACTGACAAAAAATGAGAGGAAAGCAATAAAGTTGTATCGGGCATATCAGGAACACGCGCGACAGACGGTCAACAAATATCTACGGGGCGCTGACATTGCCGAGTACATTAAATTCATTGACGATTACTTCGTCCATGCCTACGAGACGCCCTTAACTGAGAAATACAAAACAGCGATTGCACGCTGGGCCAAGCGGTCACCACAGGCCAAAAAGAGAGTTCTGCCCGATCTGGCTACGGCGGTGGAGATAGGGCTAAAGCCCAGGGCCAAGACCCTCGGTGACGGCCTTCGGCTATGGGCCGGTATCAACTATCGTGTGGCAACAAACAAGGCGTTCTTGCGGATACTACCGCAAATAACAAATGACAATGGAGTGAGCATCCTGCAAAAACCCCAGGATTATCCGCATTGGCCTACAGTTGACTATTGGCCGATTCGTCAAAATTATGCCGTCCCATTACCAAATCGAGGCGTGCTTTTGTTTCAGGGACGAGTGGCGGTCGATCCGAGAGTAAAGACTTTTATAGACGCGATGTTCGGACGAAAGGTTTTTAATACGCCGGTACGGATTATTGAAGGCTTCAACGCGCTGGCTAAGGCGTTTGAGTTGACTTTATTCAGCTTCTTCCACCATCAAGCAGAGTTTTTCTCTGCCATGGGCGCGTTAGGACCCCGGGCACTACCTTTTGTCGGCGGATACTACGGTAAGCGGGCACGAGCCTTTGGCAAAAAGCCAAAACTGTGGGGATTTCTGCCGGCACACATCACCACACTACAGGCTGGAAGGCAGCTCGAAACATGTCCAGAATTTTTAGAGGACTATATAGCTGCCGGTGGTCAGCTTGGTTATATCTCCACTGAAGGAATCAACCTAATGGAGCGGATGTTAAAAAGCGCTGCTAACTATCTTGAGGACTTGGTGCAGAGAGAGCCGACTGGACCATTAAAGGGTGTGTTTGGTGCTGCCTATGTCCCTGTCAAGACTGCCCAGGCCGCCTATTCTTTTCATCAAAGATTGCTGTGGGATAACGTACAGAGGGCAAAACTCGTGGCCTACTACAACATCGTTGCCGATGGAGCAAAAAATAGCGATTTGCCAATAAAGCAAGTTAAAGAGACAGCAGCAAAGTATATTGCCGATAATTTCGGTGGGCAGGAATGGCTTAATACTATGTTTCGCAGGCCGAAGGTAAGGCAGTTCTGGACGCAGCTTATGATGTCACTGGATTGGACATGGTCTCAGATAAAAACCGCTCGCTGGCCCTTTGCCTATGGCGGCAAAACCAAAACAGAGAAATTACGCCAGCAGTTGATGCGGAAGATAGGCAGACATCACTGGTTCTGGTACTTGGCAGCCATAGCTGGATTTACCGTTGGTGGAAACTACGCCTTGAACGGCAAAGGCCCCTGGGAAAATGAGTATGGTCATAAGCTCGATATAGACTGGACTAATCTTTGGCGGAAACTCCCCTGGAATCGTGATTGGAAAGAGCGGGGAGATTACAGCAGACGATACATAGGAGTCGGCAAAGCCGGACGTGAGCTTGTCCGCTGGGTTACTTCTCCGTTGAGAGCTTTCGGCTATAAATTATCGCCCGGCGCCAGAACACTTTTTGAGCAAACCACTGGCTACAATATCGGCAGCGATTTTCCTGAGCCTTGGGCCAGAGAGGATCTACAACTTTATCAGGAAGTATATGCTCGATTCAAGAACGTGATGGAGAAGTTCAAGCCGTTTTCATTCTCTGGCAACAACGCGTTCCTGGCTTTCCCCAGCCGCAAGGGCATGACGCAGTGGAAGGCCATCCGATCATACGAGGAAATCTACCAGTCCAGAGCCAAGCTGGCAATGGGCGGGATAGGAGCTGCTCTTACCAAAGCCAGCCAAATACTATCTAAAAACGAGCAGAAATTACGCAGCGAGATAGCCGAGGCTTGTAAGCTCAACGAAGTGGATGCGCAAAAGGCAGATAGAGCTGCGCTAGCAGGTGTCAGGAGCAAACACTACCGTCTATTCTGGAAAGCTACGAAGAAATCCCCTAAGACCGCAGCGAAACTCTGCAATGCCTATGCAAACGCCTTAATAGAGCTGGGCGTCACGCCCAGAGGCTTTAAGCAATCACTACGATATCGGCAAGAGCAAATCCCAAAGCAAGCCAGACGAATTGGCGTAGAGGCTTTCGAGAAAGCAGCAGAGAAGGCACGCTAACTGTTGGTCATTCCTGTTCTCTATATTTGAGTTTGTTGATTAAATCTACAGGCAATCTGATAAGTTCAGCAGCAATTTTTAGCCTATCTTCATTACCATTGATATTACCTGCTAAAGCGTCTGGCACAACCTTTATAGCCTCATCCCGCCCAGTTCGGGGCCTGGTATCTATCGCCTCCTTTTAGCGACAGATTGCAACCTTCAGGCCCCTTTTTTATTGACTTAGATGCCACTTCGCGTGCCTTTTCAAAATAGGACTCCCTTACACCAAGGTAATGTGTCATCGTTTTTGAGCTATTATGGCCGGTAAGTCTCATCACAAAATGCTGCGGTAATTGCTCGGCCATGAGTGTCGTATACGTTTTACGGAATCCGTGAAACGTATTGATCTGCCGGCCAAAAGCTTTCTTTTGAATCCTAACAAACGACCTGCGGAAATTCGACTCCGGACACTTCCGTTGCCGTTCATTTAACAAACCCGCTTGATTAAGCCGTAACATCCGTTGATAAATCGCCTCTGTCAGAAACGGATACAAAAGACCCTGTTGCGACTGCAGGGCTTCATTCAAATCATCCACAAGTGGAATCTGTCGTAATTCTTTATCCTTGGCTTCCCATTCCCAGGTTCGCTGGCTATTGCGCTTGGGCTCGACGTGAATAAAACCATCACGAATGTTATCCCAGGTGACATTCAGGATCTCGCCTCGCCGCATCCCAGTCGTATAGGCACATAACAGAATCAGCCGCCAACGCTGCGAAGGACAACATTCCAACATCCTTAACAGCTCCCATCTTTCGTAAATTTGGATAGGCCGACGTGTGACGCGAAACTGCTTAAGACCAACAAGCGGATTCTCGGATAGAATCTTCTTGCTTTGAACCGCCCAGGAAAACACACCCTTGACTGCTCTCATGTACATATTGGCTGTGTTCTTGCTCCTGCCGGTCCTGAGCAACCAGCCCTTGTAACTTTGTCCATCGTCAAGGCTGATTCTATCAACCTGGCGATTGCCGATCGCCTGAGCAAAATAACTACATGCCCGTTGGGCCGTCTCGCGTGTGGATTGCGCAAGCCAAAAGTTTTCACATAGATACTGCTGACTTAAAGTATTGAGTGTTAGCATAGTTCGCCTCCTTTCGGTTTTAATGGCTATGGCCGGTAAATAGAACCAACCCCGCACACCAATGGATTCAGCCCTGTCAACGCAACAGAGCCTACATGAGTCCTATGGGGCCAGCCGTACCCCAACAAGCTGGCCCTGCAACTATGGCTTGAGTCCAACAAGGACTCACGCCCCGCTTAGTTCATTCTGCGTCTCGCTCTAAATCATTCAAAAGTTTTTTTCGCTTCTCGGTTGAAAGCCTACAAGCTGCGTTTGATAATCTGTTTCTAAAATCTTTTTCCTTGATGTCTGTTTCTACCTGGTCAATAAGGCTTACGAATCTATATAAGTTTTCCTCAAATTCGTCTTCGTCACCTTGTAGAAGGTCCATACAAAAGAGCAGTTTCTGTCTTGCGAAATAATCCAGCTTTCTAAGTCCAAGCAAAAGTTCTTCGTTTATACAGTTTTTCACCTTCGGTGTTATTTCTGTTATTTTTGGGTGAGAAAGAACCTCTATGCCAGGTAGTAAATCTTTGAGTTTCGGATTATACATAAATGAAAAGGTCCATTCTGATTTTTTCAAGCTCATCGTTCAGTCATCCTCAAACACTTAGCGTTATCAGCGCCGCTGTATAATTGATTATCGCTATTTCGTCTGGGTTAAGTTGCCGGAGAAAGTTTGGGTCCTGACTTGTAATGGTAATGTCATGCTGCCAGTCCTTCATAAGGTCGTTCCCAACGCCAGTCCTGTCCTTGTACAATCCTTCATTTGCGAGTTTAAATTCTTTGCTGATAAGCTCCCATAGCAGAACAGCAGCCACTTTTTCGGTGTGCGACCGTTTGAGCATCCAGCTAACAACATTCTTTAGCCCTGGCCCTGCCTTGTCCTCTGTGCAATGTCTTTCATAAGTGTTAGGTTGGTCTGCTGGGTTTACCTTATCCATCCTATCGCCAGCCACCTGAAAACCCTCTGCGAAGTTGATCCACTTTAGCGCCGGCAGGATATCACATTCGACATCATATTCTTTCAGCAATTCGCCTCTACGGCATAGATTAACCCAGTATTGAAGTGCTGCTTTAATTCGCTGACCAATTTTCGGCTCGATGCGCTGAATTTCGAGACAGGTGTAAGCCATAGCCTGGCTTTGCAAAATAGATTCTTCAATAAGTCTGTCCAGTTGAGGTATGCCTGTAGAGGGTTGTTCTGACTCCTGTGTGGGCTCTTTTTGGCCTTTCGATAGCTTTTCCGACCTTTGATGCCCTACAATCTCGTTAAGAAGCCGTACTAATTTCGGTTCGACCTTGTACTTTGCAGCAAGCTGTTTCTCCTGCTCCGTGAATGGTGTTTGATTGTTCTTCGGCTGTGCGCCCGGGGCGGACACGAACCCATTACTTTGGTTTGTGGTTTCTACCTGTTTCATAATAAGTCTCCTTGTTAAAAAATGGGCGGGACTTAATGACGCCAGGTAGCGGCGTTGTGGTCGTTACCGACGCACATATCCCGCCCGTTAATTTGGATTTGGTAAACAGATTTGACGCTACCTGTTTCATACTCTCAATTATCGTCAAAACTCTTTTTTATACAACATTTTTTGTACATTTTTCAAAAACTTTTTTATACTGCCATTATGCCGATCGGGAGGAACTAAACTATGCTTGTTTTGGTCATTTTAATTCTGCTGTTCATAGTGTGGGCCGCGTACAGCATCGCCAGAGAGAACCGAGAGAGGTTAAGATTTGAACTAAGAGCCAAAGAGCTTATGCCGGAGGAAGATTCGTCCGAGCTGGACAACTACCTCAAAAAAACCTCGGCTTTTGGTTCGTTCTGCTTTTGGACTGCTATGGCTTTACTAATTGTGGGCATTATTGCAATTCTAAGCACAATTGGCCGTGAACCGCATGGTCTATTGGATGCTTGTGTTGTTGGTGGTATCTTCATCGTGCCAGCGTTGGTTCTTTGGTATATTGGATTACGGCACGACCACACTAAAATTAGAGAATTTTACGAAAAACAAAAACAGAGGACAATTGACACGTAAGGACATCCAATTCATAGCGATTTGTGTTGGCGCAGCAGCTTTAGTGGTGATAGCTGCTCAGTTTGTCTGGCCGCCTAAAGCCGTGATGGAAGGCGTCCCCATAACTCAAACGCAGGTAGTAGAATATGCTTACGTTGCCTCAGTTAATAGCAAGGTATTCCATAAACCGAATTGCAAATGGGCCAAGAAAATCAAAGAGAAAAACCTGGTTGGCTTCAAATCAAGAGAAGATGCTGTAAACTCAGGCAAAAGGCCATGCAAGGTATGTAAGCCATAGTGCAAGAAAGTGGCTACGGAAAACCGCGGCCGCTCTGTGGGCGGATTTTTGATTTCTGTGACCTTGGATACGGACGAGGCCGACTTTTTCGATTTGGCAGCAATTCTGCCCTTTGCACAACGGTGGATTTTTGAAATAAAAGTCGGTCTGTGAGACTTCCAGATTTTTTCTGAACGTAGACATTTGTAGACAGTAAAGGCAGAGCAATATACTCCCCGAACCCGTGGCGATTAACTTGGGCCGGCGTACCCGACGGGCCGGTCGTAGGCTGCATATTCAAAGCGCAGAATGTATCCCACAACTCCGATACAACCCTGAAAAAACCCTAGGTAAAACCGAAAAGCAGAAGGCAAGGATTGAAGCAGAAACGGTACTACGAAAAGACTACACTGAGGCCTCCGCCAAAGCCCGGGGAAAAACAGCAGAACAGGAAGCAAATCGTACCCTCAAAAAACCCTACGAAAACCCCACGTTAAAGCAAATCTCACGCGCGCGCGAAAGTACCCGGCAAAAACCTCAAAAACCGTCAAAAACACTACATTAAGGGTTATTTCACTCGCTCCGGAAGGGATCAGTAAAACCCTCAAAAAACCACAAGTACAAGCAAAGATGCGTATCTGGCCTTCTGGGGCATTTTTGATTAGGGCGTCCTTTGATACGGACGAAGGGAAGTTCTTCGACTTTTTGACTATTTGACCCTTATGGATAAGGTTCAAAATTTGTTCAGTGTTGCGTCTCACAAACTTACACGGATTTTCCTGAAGTGAGATAATTTCAGGGATGTTCTCTCGTGGTAAACAGGTACGCTCGTGCGCAGCATGGCCTGCGCCATTTATATCCTGATTGTTGTATTACTTCCTAAACATAAAGTGCAGTGCTTCAATTCTCCATTGTGCACCTGAAATAAGATCGCCAGCTGGGAATTTGGATACATCTTTGCATAACGGCGAAGGTTGGTAATGATTCGTTTCTCATCTGCGGTCAGTATATCCACTTCGTTTTTAGTGGTTCGACCTTGCTCGCCACCCTGAGCTTGTCGAAGGGCATTCAGGTTATTTTTTTCCTTACTCATTTTCATCCTTCGTAGTGCCTACTCCGCCGTAGCGGCTGCGAAGGCCGGATACTACGGAGAACGGACTAAATCATTTATCGGCTAAAGCATCTGTGCCTTCTTAACTCGTCATGGCGAAAGCCATTGCCGTAGCCAGATTAGTATACCACGATTTACAGCCTTTCGTCTGATCGTATGCCGAAGCCGCAGCCGGATTGCAGTGGCCCATTCTTTTCCTTCTTGACAAAATAATACTCGGTGATAAATTATGCAGTTAAATGAGAATGAAAGGAGTGATTATGTATACCAAAGCAGATTTCATAAGTTTGCGAGAAGCCGCGCGAATGGTTTGTGTTCCTTATCCGACCGTTGCTCGGTGGATTCAGCAAGGTTTGATTCGGCCGCGAGGATATTCCCATAGGCAAGCTATAAAGGTGCGTTTAGGTAGCAAGGAGATGCAAGAGCTTTGGACGCTGGCGCGTCTAAGAGGCTTGTTGTCCTTGCAACAGTTGAGAAAGGCGATGAAGTATCTGCGCGAGGAACTAAAACACAACCCCTTGAGTACGGGCCGGTTCTTTGTTGTTGGTGGTCCGCCATTACGCCGGCGGCTGATTAAGATATGCGATACCGGAGAGGCTATTGAGCTTATCGGCAAAAATAAGGGACAGTTGATGATCCCTTTGTTCTTTAAGGAGAGCTAAAAAAATGGCCCCAAGGATGAGGCCAAAATGAATTGAACGTACCTCTATTATCCACACCTCGTCTACTTGGGGCAAGGGAAAATTGCATGTTGGTCAATAATTACAACGGTTAGTGGAACTGCGCTCTCTACGTGCGTTCATAACCTTGGTATTTTTTGTTTGGACACAGCCCGATAGAAAGGGCAAGTGAACAATGGAAACAGCAAACACATCGAACCAAATACAAACATTCAGGGGTTTAAGTTGGGATGAGCCTCTTACGCAAGGGCTAATAGAGGAAATTGAGAAAAGGTTTGGGCCGTTGGCCAATACGTTAATTGAACTTGCTGGGCTTGTTGGCGAAATTATGCAATGGCGTGTCGAACCTTATCCGGACAGAGACCTGCCCTATAAGATGGTAAAAATGGCTGCAATTGAGATTAGAAAAGATGAGTTCTTGAGTGTCCCGTGTGACGTATATAACCTTGTAGTACGTGTTCTTGCGTCTGCAAAGAAACTACATCCTAAGATAGAAATGGTAATAGGTCAACAGCAAGCAGAGGAATTTTACTATAAATTGGTTAGTACATTCGGGCTTGTTTACGGTAACTTTCGTGGTATTACCCAGTCACCTCCCAATGAAACGTTATTGCCGGTCGGATTCAGAGTAGACGAATCCGGAATATGCGAAGGCAAAGGTATTTTGGCGAAGCTTAAAGACTGGCATAGCGCTTTTCTACTCATGGCAGAGAAAGACACAGAAACTTGTACGCATTCAATCGCTCAAAAGCCGACGGGCGTTACTATGCAGAAGAAAAGAAACATTATAACGCCAGGCGTGAAGAAGTATTTTCAGAGTTTGTTAGAGATAAGGGATTACATTATCAAATACAAAATTCAGCAGTGGGACCAATCAGTGAGTGTAGAGGAACAAATTTTTGTAGAAGAGTATTACGGGCCTTTGGCAAAAAGCATAAAAGAATTGGCAGAACTTATTCAAGAAATCATCTACTGTTGTAAGCCACAGTTAAGTCCCAACGAAATCTGTAAAATTAAGGTTCTGACTGGACCTGGCCCACAATATGATAAGGAAATACCTATGTCGAAAGCAGCCGTTGCCCTTGTGCTTAGAGCCCACACCTCTGCAAGAAAGTTGCGCCTCAAGATAGAACAAGTAGTTGGGCCAGAAGAAGCTGGAAAATTCTATCATAAGATGCGTGAGACTCTGAGATATGCTTTCGATTACAGTTCCGACTCTGAGACAGGCAAACTAAAACAGAGGGCGGTGTGGCTTGGATCTCATGGTCGAGCAGAATCTATTGTTAGGAGACTTGAGCAATGGAATGATAGGTCTCTATTGCTCGCAAAGCAGGACAGCGGCAAGGCGGAGACAAAAACCGAACCGGCAGACGAGGAAAAGACAACGCACTCTATTGACTTTCGTTCAGTGTGTTGGTATGGAACTGATTACAACTTCACACCGAATCAAGCAGCAGCAATAAAAATACTTTGGGAGAACTGGGAAAAAGGGACTCCCGATGTCGGCGGGGATACTTTAAGTACTGAAATTGAGTCAGACTCAAAACGGGCAAGAGATATTTTCAAAGGAAATCCGGCCTTTCGTACTATGATACGTCAAGGCAAAACAAAAGGCACGTATCGACTGGCTGAGCCAGATAAATAAAAAAATCGTATTTTTCTCAAATTCCCACGAAAATCACCACGTACACCCCCCGTACATCCCCACCTATCAGCTAAACTTTAGGTATGAAAGACAAAAAGCTCGTCAATTTAGTTGGCCTTGCAAGAGATCTACGCTTGCCTGTTAGTTGGCTCAAAGCAGAGGCTCTTGCCGGTCGAATACCCTGCCTGAAGGTCGGTCGGAGGCTGAGGTTCAACAAAAAAGCTGTTGAAAACACGCTGGCCAAGAGGGCAGAGACGGGGGAGAACGGGGATGGACTCCAGAGGGGGTGAAGCTATGAGCAAAACAAAGAAGGCCACCGGTAGGACAGTGGCCGAGATTTGAGGGATACAATATGAAGGATATAAAAATATTCGCAGGTCAGCAACAGCTATTTTCCCAGCAAAAAGAAAATTCCGGTAGGCCAGTTACTCAAACTCTATTTGACATGCCATTGCCACTGTCGAGGCGGACGGACCCAATCAGCAGCGCCGAAGCGGAGCGGAGACTGAAAATTTCGGGGAGGTGGAACAATCAAAAGTTAATGGTCCTTAGAGCGCTGGAAAAGCATCCTGGAGTCACAAGCGCAGAACTCAGCGTAGCAATGGATGCGAAGGATAGATATTTATGCTCAAGAAGGCTGCCCGACTTGCTGAAGGAAGGTAAAGTCCGAAAGGGTCCAATTAGGACCTGTGCAGTTTGTGGTGTTGGTTGCGTTACGTGGACCGTTGAAGGCAGCTCTTCGTAAGCCATAATTGAAAGGGTTAATGGAGTGACCGAGTTATACACACCGCTTTACGAATGGGTAGCTGAGTGCACGGATTTAACTTTGCGGGAGGCTCTGGTTCTGTGCAGGGTGAGAATGTGGGGTAATAATGGTTGCTTTGAAAGTGATGCTACACTGGGCAAAAAATTAAAACTAAGTCGCGCAACGGTCAAGCGGGCAATCAAAAGCCTATTGGACAAAACCCCCCCCTTAATAGAAAAGACACACAGAGATAAGAAAAAGCAAAAACGCATTCTGAAGTTCAATTTTCAGCTAACCAACTTGCCTCTTTTCGATGGCGCAAACAAGGGTCAGGCTGAGCCAGGGGTATCAAAGACCAGGCTCGCAGTGAGCTTCAACCAGGGTCACAGTGAGCTTCAACCAGGGTCACAGTGCGCCCATACTATACATGACAAGACAAGACAAAACAGCGCAACGCCTTCGCCTTTGCCTGCTGATGGGCAGGCTCCGGCGTTGCGAAAAAATGAAGGAAAAAATATAGCGACTTTGGAAGAGAGAAAAGCTATTGCTGAAAAAGCTGGGTTGTACGCGAAACTACGGATCAATTCGACTATAGGCGACAGATGCAAATTAAGGCGTTAGATGTTTCGAGCTCAATCCGAGTGGAGACCGTAGATGTGTAAGGAAACTTTTAATCAAAGCTGGCAGGAGCCAAACAGCCTACCTCTTTACCAAGAGAGATGGCTCGATGGCATTCCTGCCAGCTATTATAACTTAAACTGCGTAAGTTTCAAAGAATTACGTAAAATGTGATTGCTTTGTAGAACCCTGAAAAAACCCCAGGTAAAAGCGTTCCTCACGCGCACGCACGCACGCGCGCGCGGGGGCAAACGCAAAAGGTGAAGGATGAATAGTAAAGCCAAGGGCAGCCACAATGAAAGAAAGACACGTGACTGGTACTTGAAAGCAAAAACCAGAAAGTGGAATTTTACCAACCGAAACGATAGTCAATGCGGTTATGGCTCGGAGCCAGCAACGGCGGTCGTCAAGACTGGTGGTTCACTTGGCAAATTTGATTTGATTGTGATTTGGCCCCACCACCACGATTACGTTCAGGTTAAGTCAAACCGTTGGCCTTCACCGGCGGAACGTGCAGCTATGATAGCTGATATTGATAAATACCCGATGGATGTGCGAATAGTCTGCTTTAGGTGGGACGACAGAAACAACGAACCGAAGATACGGTTTTTGTGAGATGAAGCCTAAAGTAACAGGTGATTTGTTAAAATGTTGTTTTTGGAATTAAGCAATAGGCAAGAAACGATAACTCATGGCTGGTAGTAGCAACAACTTGACTGCACTATTGTTAAACGCCGAAAATTCCGCAAGGCTTTTGGGCATTGGCCGAACTTTGTTCTACAAGATGAATAACAATGGACAACTCGGCCCCGTGGCGATTAACTTGGGCCGGCGTACCCTGTGGTATCGCAGGGAGCTTGAAGAATGGGTTGCAGCTCGTTGTCCGGCACGCGAACAATGGCTGCAAAAAGAAGGGAGACAGCTGAGCCATGAGAACCTATAAACCAATGTATCGTGACCGTTGCGGTCAGTATAAGAAAATCAAAAGGTGGTGGGTGGCTTTACGAGACCACACTCGAACTATGCGACAGTTTCCGGCGTTTACAAATAAGGCAGCATCAGAGAGTCTCGGACGGCAACTTGAAAAACTGGTATCAGTGAAGATAAGCTGTGGTTCTTTAGACCCGCAATTAGCAAGGTGGCTAAGAGAGATTCCAACCGATCTGCGAGAGAGATTTGTCAGGATTGGTTTGATTGACCCTAAAGAAGCAGCGGCAGGTAAGCCCTTAGTGGAGCATATCAAGGATTTTGAGAAATCTCTATTAGCAAAAGGCAGAGCAGAGAAGCATGTCGGATATGTTAGAAGCGTACTAACTGATGTATTTACCGCTTGTGGCTTTATCTATTGGCATGAAATCTCAGCCAATCATTTAGAAAGTTATCTTGCGGACTTGAGGGACAGAGGACAGGGTATTTCGGCCCGCACCTTCAATCATAAGCTCAAATGCTGCCAGCAATTTGCTCGTTGGATGGTAAAGAACCGCCGAGCGTCTGAATCACCTATTGCTCATCTATCTTGCCTTAATGTCAAGTTGGACAGACGTAGAAAACGCCGAGCGCTTATGCCCGAAGATATAAAGCGTCTGCTGTCTGCTACAAGAAACTCTGTAATACGCTTCGGGTTAAGTGGTTTCGAGAGGTATTTGCTTTATCGACTGTGTGTAGAAACGGGCTTGAGAGCAGGTGAACTACGGAGTTTAAAAGTATTGTCTTTTGATTTAGACAGTTACACAGTTAAAGTCGAAGCAGCTTACTCAAAGCATAGGCGCGAGGATGTTTTACCATTACGCAAAGAAACTGCTGCTGAATTGAAAGTGTATCTGTCAACCAAAACACCGAACTGCAAAGCCTTCAAAGTTCCACTCCGGACAGCCGATATGTTGAAAGAGGATTTGGCCGAGGCGGGAATCCCATACGTGGCCGATAATCTGTACTTTGATTTTCACGCTTTGAGACACGAGACCGGCACGTTATTGGCTGCCTGTGGTGTTCACCCAAAAACAGCACAGTCGATTATGAGACATAGCGATATAAACTTAACCATGCTGCACTATACGCACACGCTCATAGGCCAAGAGGCCCAGGCGATTGATAAGTTACCCGACTTTTCGGTTACTAAAGATGATGAGAAAGTACAGCAAGGGACAGCTTGACTTGCCGCGCCACTTACTGCGCCTTGGCGTATTTTGGCGAAGTTCAGCGAACAATAGCGGAATGCACTCCCCCTTTCACGGTATCAAAAACGCCATTTTGAATGGGCGATGCAGGATTCGAACCTGCGACCGGCTGATTAAGAGTCAGCT
>CAYNTC010000016.1:0-16103 GCA_964399795.1 uncultured Pirellulales bacterium
ATGTCTCGCATCGATAAAATGGCCACGACAGCGACATCTGAGAACAGGGAACTTAATTTTGCTGTCGATACTATACTGGCAAGGATATGCGAGGAGCTGGCTTTGGATGTTCCCGGGGCGGATGATCCAAATCAAGAATACTACGATTATCCGGATACGAATAATGTGTGGTTGGCAAGTCTTGAGCCATACAAATCGGGGGACGATTATTTCTGGGGACAGATAAGCGATGTTACAGGTCTTCTCGGTTCCAAAGAGTGGGACACTAATGATATATTGATAAGTAGTTCGGACCCGAACATCTGTTTTAAAGCGATAGTCCCAGAGCGTAAGGTGGTATCGTTGAGCTCTTCCGGAGGGCTACTGGAACAGCTTGCTGATGCCGATGGTGATGGTGTAGCGGATTCAAAGTGGTTCGAGCTTGGTGATGTGACTTCGAGCAAAGGTAAGCCTATTTACGCGGCAGTACGAGTTATTGACAACAGCGGAATGCTCAATGTCAATACCGGTTACAAGTTTAATCCAAACAGCCAGGTCTTGGATAATATCGATGGTTCAAGCGTGCTTCAGATAAATGTGATGGGATTAGCCAGCCGGCCGGTGAACTCTGCTACTGTGGCTGAGGAGGCAGCGCTGCTCTTGGAGAGAGCGAACTACGGTGTAGGTGTTTCGCCTATTGATTTAGTTGCCTATGAGAAATATGTTATTTGGCAGTATGGGCAGCGAAGTGAGTCTTACACGCCATTTGATATTTCCGACGAGCTCGAGCTTCGTTATAGGTTTTTGCTGAATCAGGAGGATATACAAGCGAGGGTGGAACAATGGGGGGGAGAATTCAAAAATGGCTGGACGTCCTCAAGACCTTTCAAGGATCTTGATGATTGGGTTTTAAGTGTGTATGCCGCTGTTAGCAGCGATCCGAATCTGGATCCGAATTATGCATACCGGCATGTTACCACCACCTGCAATATGGACCGGATTATCAATCCTGCGGCGATAACTTTAGATGATGAGACGGCTCTTCACAAGATGGTTAATGTTAATACGGCTGATGTAGGTTTGCTGCATAAAGCGATAAGGGCGGCGCTTATTCGGACCGACCCGAACGTTTCGGACGCCGATGGATTAGCTGCGCAGATGGCGGTTAATATGTTAGACTATCGTGATGCCGATTCCAATGTGGCGACTCTTGATGATGCCGCAGGCTCAATGTATTATGGCTTTGAAGCTCCTTGTATTTATATTTCCGAAGTAGCTTATAGGTGCGTGCGCGAAGAGGAAACAACGCATACATCATATGCGATTGAGCTATATAAACCGTATTTCGAGGATGGCGATCCAAACGGTTGTCAGATCGTGGTTGATGGTATACAGACTCCGATTTTATGGTCTGGCTCAAGGCGTTTTCATGTCATAAGGTACGAGGATGCAGATGCGAATTTGCCGGTGAGCTTTAGTGACTCCGAAGAGCCGGTTGATACAAGCCCATACGGTTACAACCGAAGCCAATATAGCGGACAGGTACAAGAGCCAAGCAGTATTGTATTTGGACCAGGCAGCACCATTTCTTTACAGCGTAGTGTTCAGGGAGAAGCTATAACTGTCGATTCACTCATTGTTCCCGACATCGAGTTTATTTTTGATGGGCGAGCAAGAAGCATTCAGCGGGATATAACTTTGCATAAGTGTATACGCCGTTTGTGGGCAGGTGCAGCAGAGGTAGCTGACCCTACACTTGGCCAACACAATAGTTTCATATCATCGGATACTGGGAAGGTACAAGCTCATCCTGCCAACAGGCCTTTTACAAATATTGGAGAAATCGGGATGGTTCTGCGGACAAGCGCGTATAATACACCAGCCGGGTGCATCGAGGCTGACGTGCGGATAGATTTGGTACAGCAAGCTTATGCAGATTTATTTAATTACCTGACTGTCTTTGATCCTAATGCGCACGGCCACGATTCTAATGAGACAAGAATTAAAGGCAGGATAAATATTAACACGGCACCTTGGTTTGTGATTGCTCAATTGCCGTGGGTTTCTGCTGGTGGCTTAGCTACTGGTGGCCTAGCTACTCATACGCCAAATTATTCGCTTGCAAAGGCAGTAGTTGCCTACCGTGATAAGACAACCATCGCTGGTGGACCCGACTATAGCGAACGAACTGGGCTGCGTGGTTTTAGAAGTATTGTAGAGCTGATGCAAGTTCCGCAGATGAGTTACTATGACAATGACTCGGAGGATATAGTAAGCTTTCCTGATTTGACGCCAAGCGATGGTGCTGTGGATGATTTTGAGGAGCGTGACGTTATTTTTTCGCGTATAAGCAATCTTGTTACTGTAAGAAGCGATGTCTTCACAGCCTATATACTTGTTCGCTTGGGCGCCGATGGACCTCAAAAAAGGATTGTAGCTATTCTCGATAGAAGTGGAGTTTCCTCCAGCGCGGACAAGGTGCGGATTATTGTGTTGCATACTGTTCCGGACCCGCGATGATTTGCGCTGTCAGGAATTGAGCATTTGTACTATTTCGGCGTGGACTTTCTTATTGGCTGCAATCGTGGGCAGTATTGAGCCTTCGTAGGTTTCTAAATTTAGAGGGAAGATTTGCTCGCCTTTCCAGTCGGTAGTAACACCTCCAGCAGCTTCTACTATTACAGCTCCAGCAGCTATGTCCCACAACTTTGGAGTGGTAATGATTGTACCTATTATGCTGCCCTTGGCCACGTATGCGAGCTGAATGGCTGATGAGCCGAGATTGCGAAATCTCGTGCGTTTGATTATCTGGCAGGCCCAGTTCGGAATGTCGCCTGGACAATCGAAGTGGCTGTCGAGGCCGACACTTGAAAATTCATCCATAGTTTCTTCGCTGGCGGTGATTCTTCTGCCGTTTAGTTGTGCTTCGCTGTCTTTAACGGCGATGAACATGGAATCTGTGGCAGGCTCGAATATAACGCCGACGATTGGCTTGCCTTCGTGTAAAGCGGCGATGCTGACGGCGAAAAGAGGTATCTGGTGCACGAAGTTGTTTGTTCCGTCTATCGGGTCTATAACCCACCAGAGAGACTCGGAACCTCGCGGTGATTGCTTAAAGATCTTACCCTGGTCGCCTTCCTCAGCAATGAAACCGTGGTCCGGGTAGTTCTCTTTGATTCTTTCGATGATTATCTTCTGACACCGTAAGTCGGTTTGGGTTACGAGTTCAGTGGTGTTTTTTACCGAGGCCTTTACGAAGCTGATTTCTTCCATAGCCCGCTGTCCAGCCAGACGGGCTGCGACGGTAGCTGTTTCTAACATTCTGCTTAAGTCGTTCTGTTCCAGAGCCATATATAGATACCAAGCCACTTCTTAGGTTGACAGAGCAATAAGGTATTTCTATTCTAACGTAGTTATGTGGAAAGGCCAACAGGCAAATAAGCGAAAAATATTTTGTCGCGCTTCATCTCGTCAGCGGATATTGGCTGCGGTTTTCTTTTTGGCTGTGGCTGGTTCGTTTGGGCTGTTGTGGTTGGCACAGTGGCGTGGAATTGATATCGGCTGGTGGCTTGGGCCATGCGGCTTCAAACAGAGATATGGTTTGCCGTGTCCGACTTGCGGATGGACTACGGCGACGCTAACGTTTGCACGAATCGAAATTTTGGAGGCGTTTTATATTCAGCCTGCAGCAGCTTTTTTATGCAGTTTTATTGTTGTTGCGGCATTTGTGGCCTTGTTGATGGCGATCTTCGGGGTATACCCTTGTGTTCTGAGGCGTGTTTTTTATGAGATCAAAGTTAGATACATTATCTTAGCTCTGATTGTTATTATTGCTGCGGGCTGGGCAGTGACATTATCGCGGGCATTAGCTGAAAGAAGTTGATGGAGATTCTAAAAGAGGGCAAAAACGATGAGGGATTATTGTACTATTCAAGCCAGAAAGAAACATAGAGAATCCGGAACGGTTGGGGCAACTTTAGTTGTTCTTCTTATTTTTGGGCTGATTGTTTTATGCGTTGTTCGATACTTCTGGGTGGACGGAGTTCAGAGCGACTATGATGCTTTGATTCGCGTGTATATTCAGGAGACGCCAGCCTTGGAAGTGAGCGACGCCGAAAGGCTAAAAGAACAGTTGTTAGAGTCCAGCCTGTTTATCAAGATGCATCGATGGGATAAAAAGAGCTTTATAAAAGACAAAGAGCTGTATGACAAGATGGTCCAGGCCTATAAAGAGCGTCAGAGAAGAATCCAGGATGCCGCCGATAGCACGATAGATGCTCTGATAAATCTGTGAATAGTTGCCCGTGACTGGCGAGAATGGCAGGTATAACTTGGCATTAACATTGAAAGGGGAGATATGAGTCCGCTATTTTTTCTGAGCGGGGTAGGAATGATGGCCGTTGCCGTAGTGGCGGTCGTTTACTGGAAGTTAAAATTTGGTATGCTTTGGCGCATATTTGCCTGGGGTGCACTTGCATGGGTAGTGGGCGTTGCTGTGAAGATCGTTGCTGCAATTCCGAACCAGGCGATAATTGGTGCTGCTCGCGAGGCGTTGCCAAAATACATTGCAGAGCCGGCCCTATGGCTTTATATAGGTCTCTTGACCGGCGTTTTCGAATGTGGAGCTACCTTAGCCTTTGCGTATATTAAGAGAATACGCTGGGCTGATTATGATGGAGTCGTTGCCTTTGGCTTGGGCTTTGGAGCTGTTGAAGCCTTTCTGGTCGGAGTTGCATCTTTTGTAATGGTTCTGGTGGTTATTCTGATTCCAGATAAGTTGCCCGAAGGAATGCTTGAACAAGTTACCGGCGGAGCCAGTTCGCTTCTTACGATTCCTGCTCCGATTGTTGAGAGAATCATAGCTATTTTTCTACACGCCTTTTCATGTGTGCTCATTGTTTATTCAATACGGACTAAAGCCTGGCGGTGGTTCTGGTTGGCCTTCTTGTATAAAACAGCCATGGATGCGATAGCGGGCCTTTTGCACTTGGAGAATCTGCTGGCGGACATCTCCACGTTGGGAGTATGGGTTGTGGAGTTAACTCTTCTGCCATTTGGCCTGGTCGGCCTATGGGGCCTGTTGGTGTTTCGCAGGCGATGGGTACAACTTGTTCAGGATACAGAGGATTATCCGCCTTTGGCGGGACAGAATAACGAATTTCGAAAAGGGGAAACAGAGTATCAGTAGTTATAGAATTTCTTTGTTAGATTCTGTTAAGTGAACAGATTGTAGTACAAATAGGCAGACTGGTGGGTTATCGTCCTTTGTTTTTACGAGGCACACACGGAAATATCCAGGTGGAAAAATCAAAAGCACTCTCCTGCAGGCTCAATGAGCCGTAGAAGCCAAGAATGAGCGACGAAGGATTTGATGAAGAACTATTGATCCTCTTCTATTTCTAGGGGCTCGCAAATGCAGTCGGACGATGGCTCCCCACAACCGGAACAGACTCCATCCTCGATTGGGGCACCACAGACTTTGCACGGTGTGCATCCACATGTTTGACACATTTTTTTTACCCTTAAAGGTAGTGTTATAGATTCCGATTCATCCAATAAAACCAGTACATAAAGAATGAACTTCCAACGGCGCCGTAATAGTAGGTTGCGGCTTAAAAAAAGCAATAGAATTATGTAAAAATTTTTCTTGGGTGCCTGTAGGGAATGATGGAAAGGAAAGCCGCGGAAAACGCGGGGAGAATCCCAAAATAAGTTTGGGGGCTAAGCTGCACTTGATATTTTTGGCAGGCTTGCATACAATGTGCGCCCAAATATGAGAAATTGATATTTTTGGAGGCTAAGTATGATCAAAGTTCTTATCACAGACAAGCTTGCACAGGAGGGTATCGACCTGCTTAATTCGATGGATGGCGTCGAAGCTGTTGTCAAAACCGGCATTAGTCCGGAAGAACTAACTAAGATTATCGGTGAGCATGATGGATTGATTGTCCGAAGCGGGACGAAAGTGACTGCTGATGTCCTGGCTAATCCGGGCAAATTGAAGGGCATTGCCCGTGCGGGTGTGGGCGTGGACAACATTGACGTCGCCGAGGCGACCCGAAAAGGAATCATTGTAATGAATACGCCCGGCGGCAATACGGTCAGCGCGGCAGAGCACACCATGGCGTTGATACTTGCAATGAGCCGAAACGTTGTTCCGGCCTGCAACAGTTTGAAAGGCGGTGCCTGGGACCGTAAGAAATATATGGGCAACCAATTGAACAATAAGGTCCTTGGTTTGATAGGCTTAGGCCGGATAGGAATGGCTGTGGCAACGATGGCAAAAGGTTTCAATATGAAGATTCTCGGCTATGACCCGCTTGCGGCTCCTGCCAATGCTGAAAAGATCGGAGTAGAAATAATAGATGAATTGGAAAGGATATTTAAAGAAGCTGATTATATTAGCGTACATGTGCCGAGGAATGAGCAGACATTGAATATGATCGATGCTAAACAGATTGAGATGATGAAGCCTACGGTGCGGCTTATAAATTGTGCACGTGGGGGCATCATTAATGAGGACGCATTATATGATGCTCTTGCGGCGAAGCGCATTGCTGGCGCTGCGCTGGATGTCTACCCGAAAGAGCCTCCTGAGAATACTCGTTTTAAGGAGCTTGAGAATTGTCTTGTAACGCCGCATCTGGGAGCGAGTACGGAGGAAGCGCAAATCGAGGTTGCAGTTGAAGCGGCACAGATTCTTGTCGATGCTATCAAGGGCGGACCGGTGAGAAATGCGCTCAACGCTCCGTCTACGGAAGTGGCGGTGCCAGTGATCGTGCAGCAATATGCTAAACTTGCGCGGCGAATTGGTGCGCTTCTCAGCACGATCGCGCCGGGTCAAATTAAGGACGTAGAGGTTCAGTACCGGGGCAGCATCGCGAGTATGGTGGTAGAAGCGGTTACGCTTAACTTTGCAATTGGGCTGTTGCAGAAGCATTTTGAGATGCCCTTGAATATGGTTAATACTCCGGTGTTGGCTAAGGAGCGCGGCATAAGCATTGACGAGACGAAGAATGCCGAAGCGAAAGATGTGGCATCGAGTTTCAGTGCGCGAGTGGTCACGAACAAGGTTAAGCGCACGGTGAAAGGTTCAGTTTTTGGTGAGACACTTCTGCGGATTATAGAGATAGACGGCTTCAATATAGAAATGACGCCTCAGGGGCCGGTGTTAGTTATTTTTAACGACGACAAGCCTGGCGTTATCGGTGCGGTTGGGACTGTTTGCGGTCGGCACGGCATCAATATTTGCACAATGGGTGTGGGACAGAAGATGGCCGAGCAAAAGGCTGTCCTTGCCGTTAGTCTGGACAAAGAACCTGATGCACAGGCGGTGGAAGAGCTCGGTAAACTCGACTTTGTAAACGAGATATATGTCTGCAAATTAGACTAAATGCCTAATTGTGGGTTGTGGATGTAAGTTAGCAACAGTGCTTGTTTGCTATTTTGAACAGCCTGTACTTTGTAGGAGGGTAATATGGTGTTAGTATGGCGGAGAGACTCATAATAACCATTAGTGGAATGAGAGGTGTTGTTGGGGAGAATCTTACACCTACAATTGCCGCCGAGTACGGTAGTGCGTTTGGCACCTTTTTGAAGGCACAAGCTGAGGGTGAAGATAATAAAACGTCAGTAGTTATGGGCAGGGATTCCCGGCCGAGCGGTCAGATGCTGGCATCAGCAGTTGCCGCAGGTTTGTGCTCTGTGGGTATCGATGTGGTCGAATTGGGCATCGTGACAACTCCCGGCGTGGCAGTCATGGTAAAGGACGCAAAGTGTGATGGTGGAATCGTTATCACTGCTTCGCATAATCCAGTTCAATATAATGGAATAAAGCTCATGCTGGGCAGTGGCGGCGTTCTGCCGTCGAATGTGGCGGAGCAGGTAAAGCGAGCGTTTTTAGAGAAGCGATTTGGTTTTGTTGATTCACATAGTTGCGGACAGGTTATTACTAACAACCTGACCGATGACACGCATATCGATAAAGTTCTGGCGATTATTGACAGAGAGGCAATTGCTGCGAAGCGGTTTAAGGTGGTTGTTGACAGTGTCAATGGTGCCGGCGGACGGGTTACAAAGAAATTGCTGTCAATACTCGGTTGCAAAATCACAGCTATAAACGATGCGCCTACGGGCTTATTTGCGCATCGGCCTGAACCAACTGTTGATAATGTTACTGAACTCTGCGACGTGGTGAAGAGCGGACAAGCTGACATAGGCTTTGCTCAGGACCCTGATGCCGACAGGCTGGCTATAGTTGATGAAGCTGGCAGATATATCGGTGAGGAGTATACGCTTGCTTTAGCAGCCAAGTACGTCCTGAGCAAGCGACCTGGTAGGGTAGCTACGAATCTGTCAACGTCGAGAATGGTAGATGATATTGCCAAGGCTGCTAACTGTGAGGTTGTTCGCACACCTGTTGGTGAGGCCAATGTGGTGGCGGCAATGCTGGAGAATAATTGCGTCATCGGGGGAGAGGGCAATGGGGGTGTGATTGATTTGAGAGTAAGTCCTGTTCGCGATAGCCTTGTTGGGATCGCTCTGGTTTTACAATTAATGGCCGAGACGGGCAAGAGAATAAGCCAGCTGGTTAGTGAAATCGGTGGCTATTATATGGTCAAGGAAAAATTTGAAACGGGCGAGGCTGAAGCGCAAAGGATTTTGGATTTGGCTAAGAAGAAGTTTACGGATGCAAGAGTAGACACGCGGGACGGCTGTCGGTTCGATTTCGAGGATGGCTGGGTGCACCTGAGGGCCAGCAATACCGAACCTGTGATCAGGGCGATTGTGGAGTCTAAAGACGAGCGCACCGTTCAAAAATACATTGATATCATCTTAAAAATACGTAACGAAGTATTGAGCTGAACCGGCATGGATGAGCTTAAGCAAGATGTCGCCAGCGGGCAGATAAGATCTGTTACATACATTGGAATGGGGGTAAATCTTGCGCTTTCGGCTGTAAAGATTGTCATAGGCTCGTTGGCTGGTTCGCTTGCTTTGGTTGCTGATGGCATTCACTCCATTTCAGATATTGCTACAGATGCAGCGGTTTTGTTGGGTTTGCGCTTGGGCTCAAAAAAAGCTGACCAGAGTCATCCTTACGGTCATGGGCGAGTTGAAACGTTCTTCGGGGGATTGATCGCGCTAGTTTTGATTTTTGTGGGAGGGGCAATGATTTACTATGCAACGATCGCAATAGCTAAAGACAAAATTACTATCCCTCGGATTCCAGTTCTTGTAGTCGCGATAATTTCCATCGTTTCTAAGGAGTGGCTTTATAGGGTGACAAGACGGGTTGCGATTAGGTCTTATAGTCCTACACTTTATGCTAATGCCTGGCACCATCGCAGCGATGCTTTGAGTTCAGTTGCAGTCGTTATAGGTTTTGTATTACTGGTATTTGGTTTCGGACATGGCGACCAAGTTGCGGCAATAGCGGTCGGGCTAATGATTATATGGGTGGGGGTCCGGATAATCGGAGATACATTACAAGAGCTTACAGAAGGTTCTGCTGACCAGGATACCGTTGAGCACATAGAACACATAATCAATGAAAACTCGGCAATTCGCCACTGGCACAAATTGCGGACGCGCATGGTAGGCAGAGAAGTCTTTCTTGATGTGCATATTCTCGTTGATCCGGATTTGAATGTGGCTGAGGCACACGAGATAGCTCAGAATCTGGAGGATGAGCTGGATAGGCAATGCGCTCGGCCGGTAAACATCACAATTCATATTGAGCCTGATGTTCCAGAAATGAGAAAATAGATTCAGCGGTGGGCTAAAGCCCACCCTACATTTCTCAGAAAATTTACTTCCTGTTTTTCCAGTTCCACCATTTCAGTAATTCAGGGTCGTGCTTTTTATTCGAGGAATAGTACACCGCGCGGCGCAAGACATATATACAAGAGACATGGCTATTTATAAAAGCTGAACCACGAAGAAAAGGCCTTGAAGTTACGCAAGGATACAATAAAATATGCTGCTTTTGGGGATTGTTTAGAATTCATAAAGGATTTTGTTAGGTATGGGTCTTGAAAGTTTCTTTAATCCAGAATCCGTTGCTATAGTGGGCGCATCTCGTCAGAGAGGGAAGGTCGGTTACGAGATTCTCAAGAACATACTTGCAGCGGGATATGCTGGCGCAGTATTTCCAGTCAATCCCAACGCAGACTCAATTGAAGGATTGAAATGCTATGCTGACCTTGAATCGATAGGCAAGACGCCAGACCTTGTAATAATCATTGTTCCGGCAAAAATCGTTCCGGCAGTTATGCAGCAATGTGTGAAGGTTAGGGTGAAGTCGGTCATAATTATTACGGCGGGTTTTAAGGAGGTGGGGCAGGAGGGAAGGCGGCTTGAGCAGCAGATTGTTCAGATCGCCAAGCAGGCTGGTATAAGGGTCATTGGGCCGAACTGTTTGGGTGTGATTGTGCCTGCAAACAAGTTTAACGCAAGTTTCGGTGGGGAGCTGCCGGCTGCGGGCGCAATAGGTTATCTTTCACAATCAGGGGCACTTTTAGCAGCTATTCTTGATATGGCTAACGCCAATGGAATCGGCTTTAGTAAGCTAATTAGCATCGGTAACAAAGCGGATGTAGATGAGCTGGATGTGATAAAAGCCCTCGGTACGGACCAGAGTACAAAGGTCATCGCTGGCTATTTAGAGAGTATCGGCGATGGTAACGCATTCGTCAGAGAGGCTGAGAGGATTTCATCTCAAAAGCCGATACTATTGATGAAATCAGGTGGTACCGAGGCTGGTGCCAAGGCTGCATCCTCTCATACGGGAAGTCTGGCCGGCGGTGAGACGGCCTATGAGTCCGCTTTCAAACGGGCAGGGATTATTCGATGCAGTTCTATTAAGGAGCAGTTTGATTATGCTCAGGCATTTGCGAGTCAGCCGCTTCCGAAGGGACCAAGTATTGCAGTTATAACCAACGCAGGTGGACCTGGAATTATAGCGGCTGATGCGATAGAAGAATGTGGCCTTACGTTTGCTAAGCC
This sequence comes from uncultured Pirellulales bacterium, assembly GCA_964399795.1. Classification (GTDB taxonomy): domain Bacteria; phylum Planctomycetota; class Phycisphaerae; order Sedimentisphaerales; family Anaerobacaceae; genus CAYNTC01. The sequence continues at coordinate 10,987 of CAYNTC010000016.1, forward strand.
AACTGAAGAGACTATAAACAAATTGGCAACGAAGTTACCACCTGCTGCGAATTTACATAATCCTATAGATGTTCTGGGCGATGCGTTGGCTGACCGGTATGAATTCGCGCTAAATGTCGTTATTGATGATCCGAACGTTGATACGGTCCTTGTTCTACTGACGCCACAGGCGATGACAGAATCAGCGGCGACTGCGGAGGCGATTGTCAGAATAGCTGGTATAAAGCATGGGAAGCCAATATTGGCCTGTTTCTTGGGGGCCTCAAAGGTCGAGAAGGGACTTCAAATTCTGCGTCAAGGTGGAATTCCACAATATGACTCTCCCAAAGGTGCTGTTACAACTATTAAGGTAATGGCCGACTATATGCGATGGCGGTCAAGGCCTAAACGTGTTGTAAAACTATTTCCGGTTAACCGGCGTAAGGTTGAAAGTATTATCGAAAGACATTTAAGACAGAAGGCTTTTGAAATAGGCGAGGCTGATTCAAAAGAGATTCTTGAGGCATACGGTTTTGTAACACCGAAGGGTTCTATAGCAACCACGGCTGAACAGGCGGCCAATATAGCTGGGCAACTGGGGTATCCGGTTGTTTTGAAGATTTGGTCACCTGACATAATTCACAAGTCAGACGTCGGCGGCGTTAGGGTTGGTCTGAACGGCGATCAGGAAGTCAGAGATGCCTTTGACTTGATGATGTACCGAATACCGAAAAAACGTCCTGACGCTGATATCTTTGGTGTGCTTGTTCAGCAGATGTGCAGGGGCAAAAAGGAGGTTATTCTTGGCATGAATCGGGACCCACATTTTGGGCCATTGATGATGTTCGGAATGGGAGGGATAATGGTGGAAGTGCTTAAAGATGTTTCTTTCTATTTGGCACCATTGACTGCTGAGGAAGCAAAGCAAATGTTGGTTAATACAAAGACGTACCAAATGCTGCGTGGCGTGCGTGGCGAAGAAGGTGTAGACATAGACAAGATAGCTGAAGGATTGCAGAGACTTTCACAGTTGGTTACTGAATTTCCTCAGATAAAGGAGATGGACATTAATCCATACGTCGTTGGCCCGGAGGGCACGACACCGATTGCAGTCGATGCGAGGATAATGTTAAAAGAGAAGTAGTATGCAAGAATTCGATTGGAAAGAAAAGTACAAGGCTAAAATTAGCACCGCTGCATCGGCTATAAAGCTGATCAAGTCAGGTTATAGTATATTCATCGGAACCGGCTGCGGACAACCTCAACATCTTGTTCATGCTTTGGTCAAACACTCAGAGCACATCTATGATGCCCACATTGTTCAATTGCTCACGATGGGAGCTGCACCCTATGTTGATGAGAAGTTCCGTGAGAAGTTCAAGATGAATAGCTTCTTTGTCGCTGACAATGTGCGCGACGCTCTTGAGAAAGGGATCGGGGATTACACGCCTATTTTTTTGTCAGAGATACCGATAGAGTTCGAGGCCGGTAGGATTCCCATCGATGTTGCGTTGATAATGGTGGCACCGCCAGATGTGAATGGCTTATGCAGTTTAGGTGTTTCGGTGGATATTGTTAAGTCAGCAGCGGCAAATGCCAGATATGTTGTTGCGCAAATTAACGAGAAGATGCCGCGGACCTTCGGTGACAGCTTTATCCATGTGAACTCTATAGATGTGTTGGTTCCTTATAATGAAGATATAATCGAAATACCGATACCGGAGCCGGACGAAACGCTACGCCGTATTGGTCAAAATATTGCAAGACTTGTAGAGGATGGCAGTACTATAGAGTGCGGCATTGGGCGCATACCACAAGCTCTTGCTGAGTTCCTTAAAAATAAAAAAGATCTTGGTATTCATACCGAGATGTTCAGCGACTGGATTATTGATCTGGTTGAATGTGGCGCAATAACGTGTGCGAAGAAGTCTCTTAATCGTGGCAAAATTGTTGCGAGTTTTTGTATGGGTTCTCGCAGGTTATACGATTACATTAATAATAATCCATTTTTTGAGTTTTATCCAACAGAGTATGTCAATGATGTGAATATCATAAGCCAGCATGAAAAAATGGTGGGGATTAATGTTGGTTTGCAGATTGATTTGACAGGACAGGTATGTTCAGACTCTCTGGGATACAAGTTCTATAGTGGAATTGGCGGGCAGGTGGATTTCATTAGGGGCTCAGCTCGAAGTAGGGGGGGCAAAGCAATAATTGCTATGCCGTCGACAGCCCGGAAAGGCCAAGTCAGCAGGATTGTGCCGCACCTTACCGAAGGTTCCGGCGTTGTGACAACGCGTGGAGATGTCCACTATGTGGTTACCGAGTATGGAGCAGCATATCTACATGGAAAAAGCATAAGACAGAGGGTGTTGGACTTGATCAATATTGCGCATCCGAGGTTCCGGAAGGAGCTTATTCAGGCAGCTAAAGCTCAGAACTACATTTATCAGGACCAGATAGAGCTGGCGTGGGATGAGGTAAACTATCCTGAGGAGTTGGAGCACTATGATACTTTGCGCGACGGCACAGAGATATTCTTTAGGCCGATCAAGCCTACTGATGAGCCGACACTTGCAGAAATGTTGTATTCGCTCAGCGAGGAGTCTGTACGGACCCGGTATATGACCCATACAATGGCATTTCCCCACAAAGATGTACAGCATTTGACAAATATCGACTACAGAAATGATCTGGCTATCGTAGGAGTAGTTCCCGGTGTATCTGGAGAGGAAGTCGTTGCTATTGGGCAATACTTTCTTGACCCTAAAACGCAGGCAGCGGAAGTGGCTTTTCTCGTACAGGATGAATGGCAGCAAAAGGGGATGGGGACGTTTCTGCTGGATTATATCACCAAGATCGCCAAACAGCGTGGCGTGAGGCGCTTTTATGCAAAGGTGCTGCCGAACAATAAGCCGATGCTGGCCATATTCCACAATTCAGGTTACAAGGTTAATACTGAGTTTGATGGTGACGTTTACAGCATAACATACGATTTGACAGAACGGGCATAGCAGAAGTGACATTGGCAACACATAAAGCTGTTTTTATATATTCTTCGGAGCTGGAGAAATATAAATATCCTTCGGATCATCCCTTTAACACGATTCGTCCTGCAAAAGTCAGAAAAGTGCTGAATTCTATGGGCTTGCTCTCTGGTGAAGGCAGAAAAGAGGTAGCTCCTGTCCCAGCAGAAAGGATTGTTCTGAAGAAGTTTCACTCGGCGCGCTATCTGCACGCATTACAGGCTGCCAGTAAAAGCCGTTGGGATAGAGACGCATTTAATATGGGAATTGGGACGTCGGATTGCCCTGTTTTTAAGGGACTTTATGAATATGCAGTCCTTGCTGCCGGAGGGACACTGACCGGTGCGAATCTTATTCTGTCGGGTTCGGCCAACATTGCCTTCAATCCGTCAGGAGGATTTCATCATGCAGGGCCTGAACACGCATCGGGCTTTTGTTACATTAACGATGTGGCCCTTGCTTGTACGGTGTTGGCTGAGCAGAGAAAGCGAGTTTTATATCTCGATGTGGATGTTCATTATGGTGATGGAGTTGCACAGGCATTTTATGACCGCTCGGATGTGATGACTATATCATTTCACGAAAATCCCAGAATGCTTTTTCCTGGAACTGGTTTTGAGGATGAAATTGGAACAGGAAAGGGAAAAGGCTATTGCGTTAATGTGCCGCTGCCAATAGGCACGTACGATAAAGCGTATATAAAGGCATTCAAAGAGATAGCTTTGCCTTTAATTAAGGTGTACAATCCTGACGTGTTTGTTTTTCAGCTTGGAGCCGATGCGCTGGCGGGCGATCCTTTGGCGCATTTGTATGTGACAAATAATCTGTATGTTGAAATCATCAATCATTTATTGAGTTTTAACAAACCTATACTTGCGACAGGTGGAGGTGGTTATAACATCGATAATACCGTAAGGGCATGGGCTTTGGCCTGGACGATTTTATGCGGTGCCGACAGTGAGCAGGGCATGAATCCCGCGCTCGGGGGAGTTATGCTCGAAAGCATAGAATGGCAGGGGGGATTGCGCGACAAGCAGTTGCCGGTAAGCACCGAACAGCGTAAATCTGTAATGCCAACTCTTGATGCGACTATAGATACTATTCGAACAAAGGTCTTTCCAATTCACGGACTATAAGGCACAAGAGGACTCTTTATAGATGGGCGAAGGATCGTTGTGTTGAAGTAAACAATGAAAATATGAAGATTGGGACTCTAATGAACGTTGCCTTGTTGGGTCGAAGGAGTATAATTGATACGAAATGATATAATGCCTCCGTATGACAGGAGCAGGAACAATGATAAAGTTCCACGAAAGGGGAGTAGAAGCGATAAGAAAAGCCGCTGAAGGAGCAAGAAAAGGTTTCGTTTGTACCCCTTACTATAGCGAGCGAGGTCTTCGGCTGCTGGATGTTTTTTTCAAGCAGGCAGACACAGTCGAGTTTTGGACACGATTTAGTCCTCTGGACTGGAGAGCTGGCGTAGCTGATATGGCAGCTTTGAAGCAGCGAGTTCAATTAGTTCTTAACAAGGGGAAAAGATTCGATATCTTGGTTTCAGATAACCTGCACGCGAAAATATATTCGTTTTCTGATAACAAGGTGATAATAGGATCTGCAAATCTGACTTGGCCAGCTATGACGACCAACATAGAAACAGTTTGTGAACTAACAAATGCTGATGCAACTGATATTTTATCTTTACTACCAAAATTTAAGTCTCGGTTGACATCTGTGCCTATAGATGTTTTCGTTGATTATGTTACCGTTGCGGCTGATGCTATATCCAAACCCTCAGAGGGTCTCGCAGAAGAAAATGAGGATATGAACGCCGCAATTGCCCTCGCAGAGGATATACTCAGGAATTTTCTCGTACCCAGAGCCCCCAAGGTATCATCTATCCTTCTTGTGGAGATTGAAGATTTCTTTAAATATTGCCGCAGTCAAAAGACCGAACTAGCCCGTGAGATCATTGCTCGAGGATTAAAAGGAAAACATAGCCTCCAAGGACATGTGAAACACTGTTACTACGGCGCCTTACAGTTTTTATCAGAGCATCCGCAATTTGTTGACGAAATAGCTGCCACTCAACGAGAATCGTTTTACAATTTTGAA
>CAYNTC010000016.1:16203-18957 GCA_964399795.1 uncultured Pirellulales bacterium
GCAATTTGTTGACGAAATAGCTGCCACTCAACGAGAATCGTTTTACAATTTTGAAAATTCAGACATCCGTACCATATGGATAGAATTCCTGCGTGAGCACGCAAATGAAATTGACGAGGAACGGAAATTCTATTTCCACACCCTAAGAGTATATATCCCGGAAAACTTGGGTGGCATCTGTAGCGGCGGTGGCGGTGCAAGCAGTACCCTTAAGTGAGTGTTACCACTGGTTGCTAGAATGCTTCAAAAATCAGAGAAGAAGAAATGACCAAGATAGATTTCCTCGATCGGATTATATTGGGCGATTGCTTAAAACTTTTTCCAAGAGTCCCTGATAACTATATTCGGACGGTACATACGAGCCCGCCTTACAACATCGAGAAAGATTACGAGGGCTATAGTGATAATCTTGGTATGAAGGACTACTTGGATTTCATAGAAAAAGTTTTGGCCGAGTGTAAAAGAGTCCTAGTGCCAGGAGGTGCCCTTTTCTGGCAGACGGGATATACGACAGATAAAGAAGAATATATCACACCCCTTGATCACCTTACCTTCAATCTGTTTCAGAGGTTAGGTTTTCAGTTAAAGGACCGTATTATCTGGCGTTATTGGGGAGGCATGGCTTTCAAGTCTAAGTTCACAAACAAACACGAAACAATCCTTTGGTGGGTTAAACCTGGTCGCGCCACTAAGCAGTCAAAATTTAATGTTTTTCCGGTAAGAGAAGCAACAAAATTCTATGACCCTCGTAACAATCTTTTTGGACGAAATCCTGGCAATGTCTGGGAGGTAGATCGCGTAGCTTTTGGAAGTAACGACCAAACGTCACATATTGCAGTATTTCCGGAGGAGATATCGGACAGAATAATTTTATCTACAACCGATGAAAATGAGGTTATGCTCGATCCTTTTTCTGGTAGCGGTACCGTATGCAAAGTTGCCAAAGCACGTGCACGACATTTTATAGGATTTGAAATAAGCCCTCTTTATCATCAGGAGTCTGTTCAACGACTCTCTCACCAAGCTAGAGGGGAGCTTTTGAGTGTTCTGTCGGAGATTCTTAAGGAACATGTATTTGTTAAAGTTGGAACCAAAAAATTAATCGCGGTTGAAGATAAAGTAATGAATCTCCTTTTTCCATTCTCTTTGGAGCCCTACGAAAGCGTAATGACTAAACCATATTTAGATGCCTTGTGTGGAGGCCATGAGGATGTTGTAAAGAAGTCTGATAAGGTAAAGCTTTGGAACGATTTGGAAGAAATTTTGCCTCCGTTTGAGGCTAATAAGAGTAGTAAGGATCCAGTTGGCTTGATTTCTCTTGTCGACAGGGCCTATATGCGGGCATTCAAACTTCATAAGGTCTACAGCAGCGCAATGCGTTTTCATTGTGCTGCCAAGTGGATAAATACGCTACATCTTATCTTAGGGCATGATACGAAGGAGGGCTGGGAAAGGATTCTGAAGACGCTCGCGAAAAGTGAAACAGGAACCTACCTCATGGAGGGAGATAGAATTACTCTTGTCGGACGCGACACTAAAGTAAAACACGATATCATCGAAAGATATTCTTCAAGTGGTTCACAAAATAAGTATACTGGAGCGACGCTCTTTTAATTGGCTTATTTACTAGAGCACGTCACCGGCTATGAACCACGATGATTGATTGAAGAAGAGGGACGAAGTCTATCTACCTGTATAAAAGAGAAACAGTCGTATAGTTTAGGCTCTTATTCGCTATCTACAGTTGGCTTGTTTCGAGCTTGTGGTGCGGTTCTCTAACAAAAAAGACCATGATGGCAGCGAGAATCAACAGTAAAGAGGCGCCGTAGTAAGCGAAGTTGAACGTTTGGTATTTGTCATACAATTTGCCCGCCAAGAGCGCGAGCATGAATCCGCCAACGCCCCAAGCTGTGAAGACAAGCCCATAGTTCATTCCGAAATTCTTCAGGCCATAGTAGTCCTTCGTGACAGATGGAAACAGCGACAAGTTCGCTCCATAGTTTGCACCGATAAGTGCTGAAACAGCCGCGAGAATGGGTACCTGTGCAAATGCATTACCCTGGACTGTGCGCGAAAGCATAAACACAAGAACAGCTTGTATAACGAAGCAGATGAACATCATGGTTTTGCGCCCGATTTTATCACTTAAGACACCAGCCACTATTCGGCCAGTTCCATTGCCGACTGCGAGCACAGCTACAAGAATGAAGCCGAGCTTGATGCCAGCTTGTATTTGAGCAATTGCTGCGAGCTTACTGATAACCATAAGACCGGCACCTGCGCCACAGGCGTACATAAACCATAACATGTAGAACTGCGAGGTGCTTAACATTTCTCTTGGAGTGAAATCTTCTTTTTTGTTAACTAAATCATTTGCCTTTGTAGGCTTAGTACCAGCGGGGACATAGCCGGCTGGAGGTGGTTTTAATATCTGGGCAAGGATTACAACAATAATTAAAAATGCTATTCCCAATACCGTTACAGCGCTTTTGATATTCCAGGTTGAAATCAGCCACATTGTCAGCGGCGCTGCGTAAACGGAGGCGAGGCCAAAACCTGAAACCACGATTCCAGCAATAAGTCCCGTCTTTGCTGCGGAGAACCATTTTACGGCGGGCGGTGTAGCGGAGGCATAACCGAAGCCGATACCTGTTCCTGCGAAGATTCCAAAACCAATTATATAACCTAAGGGGGAAGTAGTCATGCTTGCCAATAAAAAGCCTATGCCAACAAAGATACCACCGATAGTTGCTA
>CAYNTC010000017.1:0-18556 GCA_964399795.1 uncultured Pirellulales bacterium
TCAGCAATGCCACTGCCATCCCCGAACCGATTGATTCAGGAGAATCAAGCGTTCTTAGCATCTGGATCAAGCCAATAAGTGTACCTATCATCCCAAACGCCGGCGCCGCCGCGCCCATGAACTCCAGTATCTTCTTGCCTTTGGAATGGCGCTCCTGGAGGTGTTGAATCTCCGGCTCTAAGATATCTCGAATAGATTCAGAATCCTGTCCATCCACAAGCATCTGCAAACCTTTGACGAAGAATGGGTCACTGAGGTTGGCGATTTCTGGTTCTAAGGCCAAGGCGCCGTCGCGCCTGTTGATGGCGGCGAAGTTGACCATTTTCTGGATCAGCTCCTTCTGTGATGGTATTTTGGTGACAATTGTCTTTTTGATTACCGAGAATATCCCCAAAAATTGTGGCAGCGAGAAATGTATAAGGGTCGCGCATAACATTCCTCCTATAGTTATGGCCATTGACGGCAAGTGAATGAATATTTGCCAGCCGCTACTGCTTACTACGGCACTTGTGATGACCATAAAGCCCAGCAGTATTCCAATTATTGTCGCAATATCCATATTGTTACTCTCTCTCGACCACTTGTTTCAATCTCTGGCATAGAACCGCTGCAAGCTTGGGCTCAGTTGAAACTAATTCTGCTAATAGTTTGGCCTTGGTTCTCTCAGTCATATAGTGCAGTATTTTCACTGCGTCATCCATACTGTTTTGCATACCTCCACCAACCTTTGATACTTGAGACGTGCACATATTGGTCAATATCTGGCTTGCACTTGAAGCGTCCATCTTGTCATAGGTAGCTGCGATGGACAGCAGGTTGGTCTTTTCAGCCTTGCTTATTTCAACCCTGCTCTTCTGTAGTCTGTCGCGCTCGTTCTTAAGACTGACGACAACCGATGAAAGTTCTACTCGCAGATTGTCCAGATCTTCTATATCTTTTCGCAGTGTCTCCTGAGCGATTTGAAGTCTTTGCTCTCGTTTATCGAGGCTTTGCAGCTTCTGGTCATACTCTTGCATCTTCTCGCGAACGTCAAAGATAAGCTCTTTCAAATGTCGTTCCGCCAGCGTTTTTTCTGTCGTTTGCTCCTCCATCCCGGTAGTGCCGAGCGAGTCAGCTTGTTGATAAGGCTCTTTCAACTTTGCTTGGCTGCTTGCTGTTGTTGACTGTGCTGACCCACTTGGAGGTGCTGGGGCAGGGCTCTTGGTCAGCCGTGCCAGGACAAACGCACCCGAAAAACTCAAAAAACCTGCCCCTGCCATTATTATTATTATCAGCTTTTTATTCACCAGTTTTTCTCCTAACTGTGTTTTTTACGTTAGAGTGGACTTTTACTTTGCCATCTATTACTGCTTGGTTCCTGTCTTTCGGGCATAGGTGACAGTGGCTCCTTCATCCAAATCTTTTTGTTCAAGCTTCTCTTGTGCCTTTATAAAGTTTCTCTTTGCCGCCGCTTGTAGTTTCTCGAGTCCTTCTTTGGATTGTCTTATCTTTAGAACTTCAGCAATCTTTTGCTTTTGTTTCGATTCCAGTACGCTCAGTTCATTCTTAAGCCTCTTAATTTGATCATCGTTCGTCGTCGAGTGCCTCAGGAGAAATTCTTGTTCGCTTAACCGCTCGTCGGCTCTCCTTTCGGCTATGTTCCTTATAATCTCTCTCAATATTTGCTGTTGTCTGAGCAGTTTACCTCGTGTCTGAGCAAGCCTTTCTGTTAGCTGGAACAGTTCTGTTCGTTTTGCCTGTTCTTCTTTTTTCTTGATGTCGAGAACACGTTGCAGACGCCATACGAATTTTTTCATTTAAAGGCTAAGCCTTTAATTCTTGTTACTCGTTAATTCTTAATACTTAGCATCTGGTCCCAGGCCTGCGTAATAGCAGTCAACTGCTCTACGGTTTCCCGAAAGCTGGTTCTTTGGCGTACCGGCTGGATGAGAAAGGCGTTTATTCTATCGATCAATGTAATCGCTCCATCGATGTGTTGATTACTGCCGGGAGAAAATGCGCCTATGTTTATCAGGTCCTCAGCATCGGTATATATGGCGTATATTTCTTTTAGCTTCTGAGCGGCAGTTCTGTGTTCTTTGCTGACCACTGCAGGCATTAGTCGGCTGACACTTAGCAGAATGTCTACAGCCGGATAGTGTCCTCTGTCGGCCAGTTTCCGCGACAGTACTATATGCCCGTCAAGCAAGCTCCGGGCACTGTCTGCTACAGGATCAGCAAGGTCGTCGTTTTCAACCAGCACTGTCAGGATACCCGTGATGCTGCCGTTTTCGGCACAGCCGAGCCTCTCTATCAGACGCGGCATCAGAGAAAAAACACTTGGGCAGTATCCTTTTGTTGCAGGTGGTTCACCCGCTGCAAGACCTATCTCCCGCTGTGCTTGAGCGAAGCGTGTGAGTGAGTCCATCATGAACAGAACGTTCTTGGCTTTGTCCCTGAAGTATTCGGCGATTGTCACTGCCACAAACGCTGCTTTTACTCGCTGAATTGGTGGCGCGTCAGACGCAGCGACCACGACTACACTGCGGGCCAAACCGTCGGCGCCGAGGTTTTCTTCGAGAAATTCTCGGACCTCCCGGCCACGCTCGCCAATCAAAGCCACAACGTTGACAGCAGCTTCGCTTGAATTCGCAATGTCTCCAAGTAGCACGCTTTTGCCCACGCCGCTACCTGAAAAGATACCGACTCGCTGGCCCTTGCCGCAGGTCAGCACACTATCAATCGACCGAATGCCCAGAGCCAATGGCTCTGTAATTCTTTCCCTGCTCAATGGTGGTGGGCTGCTTATGTCTAATGGCCGCTGTTCTGTCTCTGGTAAAGGCCCTTTATTGTCTATTGGTTCTCCCAGTCCGTTCAGCACTCTGCCCAGAACAGCCTCGCTCAGGCCGATATGGCGCACAGTAGTCCGGGCTGTTATCGTATCACCTGGTGATATGCCTTCGATATGTTCCAGCGGCAGCAGAATGAGATGGTCGTTGCGGAAACCCACCACCTCAGCCAGCACACGCCTGCCATCCCGAATATGGATTCCGCAGAGCTCACCTAATCCGACAACAGGCCCAGCCGATTCAACCGTCGTACCGGTTACTCGCACTACATAACCCTGACAGTCCAGCAGGTTCACGTTCTTCAAGGCTGAACGGAATCGCTCGAAATCGATTGAAGAACTATTTGTATCACTCGACGCTATACTCATTATTTCACTTTCGTAAGTGCCTCAATAATTCGTTCCATGTGCTTATCGATGAGCGATTTAACTATGCCTTTCGGCGTCTCGAGAAGGCATTCTGCTCGCCCGATACCTGGATCGGCAACAAACTTAATCTTTGCGAAGCCGCTGCTCGGGTCATCCTCTTGCAGCTTCTGGCATTGAACCAGGTCATCAGGATTTAGATGCACCACTATATCTTGGTGTACGGGGGCATTCTTCAGGACCTCTTTGACGATAGCTTCGATTTTGTAGTCGCCTTTTTCTATTTTCTGCATCAATACTTTGTTGGCTATCTCCACCGAAAGTCTGGCTATCTCATCTTTATGACCGGCCAATACGTCGGTGTAAAGCTGATTGAGTTTGTCAGCGATTACGCAGAGCATTTGATAGGTCTTCGCCAGCTCAGCCTTTTGTTCTTTCAGTTCGGCGACAGCTTTAGCTTGTTGAGTATCAATTGGTGAGCTAAGTCTTTCATCACCGGATATGCCACCATCAGCAGATGTTGCGCCGTTCGGACGGGTGTTAGCAGGGTATTCACCATCATAATCATCAAGGATCGTTACTGATGTTATGGGTTTATCCAGGTGTATTTTTACGGTACCGGACATCTTATCATTCTTCTACAAAGCTGAGTTCACCTTTGCTGTTCATTTCGCGCAGAGTGCCAACGATTTTTTCCCTGGCCTCTTTAATCTCCTCCTTTTTCGGAGCTGACATTAGCGATGCTTCCTCGTCTACAAGAGCAACGGCTCTTTCCGAAATGTTGGCCCTTATCTTTTGGGTGATACTGTCCGGAGCATCTCGTAGTGCAAGTGCCAGTTGCCGTTCGTCGATGCCTCGCAGCGCCTCTTGTAGTGGCCTGTCAGCTACCTGTGGGATATCGTCCCAGACTATCATTAGGTTGTTTACCTTTGCGCTGGCTTCGCTGTCTTTTTTCTGGATAGCATCGAGTATGCCGTCTCGAAGCTCTTTTTCCAGGTTTCGCAAGATCACCGCGACTTTACGCAAGGATTCGTCGGGACGCGCTTGCACAGCACCGTTTTTGCTCGAAGCTGCAAGTGCTTCAAGGCGCTTATTGACTGTCTCCGCTATGCGTCCCTTTGCTTCGGTTGTCACATTTTCGACACTTGTCATCCTGCTGATTGCGCTTAGTCTCATGCCCTCTCCCAACAAGCCGATGATCTCTGAACTTTTTCTGGCCGGCATTTCTGATAAAACCACAGCAACAGCCTGAGGGTGCTCATTTTCCAGCACTGATGCCAATGTCTTCAGGTCGGTTGAACGGATATTTATGAAAGGGTCACGCTTGTATAGCAAATCCTGGATTTGTGTCTGGATATGTGTTGCCTTTTCGTCGCCGACCGTACTTTTGAGCATTTCATTTAGAAAGCCTTTGAAGTGAAATGTGGGTTGACTCTGTAGCGAACTGTAGAATTGCCTTGCAATTTCGGCGCTCTGTCTGCTGTTGTTGTAGCCTGCGGCGTCCAGATAACTCAGTTCGACCGCCAGCTCTTGAACCACTTCCGGTCCGATACCTTTGAGCAGCTCAGAGGCAGTCCCGACATCAAGGTTCATTAGTAACATCGCAGCTTTTTGTTTGCCTGTCAGCACCATGTTGGCACCTACTATTTTTCTTCGATCCAGTTATTAAATAATTGCCTGACTTGTTCTGGGTTGCTTCGCAGGGCGCCGGTTATCTGTCTGCGCAGCGCTAATTGCTCCGAGGCATTTTCGCCGGCTGGAAGAAAACCAGCCGGCCCTTCAGCTGTTGATAATTGTCCAGATTCTGCTGTTGATGCAGCTTTTTTTCTTGCCTTGTTAAAAATTCTGAATACAAGCAGTGCACATATAGCCATAATACCCAGGCTTGCATGACGGACGATAGCAACATAACGAGGCCAATTGGAGGGCTCCTCCTGCAATAATGGTTCAACTCGGCGGTGGAACTTCACTTGTACTACTTTCAGTTCATCTGTCTGTTTAAGCCCCAGAGCGTTTCTAATAATCTCTTCCACGTCGGTAAGCTGCATTATCGGTGTGGCTTGGGCTGTGCCCGTCTCATTTGCGTCCTCTGGTGATAAGTCGACAAAAGCTGCAACGGACAAAGATTTTATCTTGCCAGGCAGAATGACCTGTTGTCTTACTGTTTTGCCAACCTCGTATTCGGTTATGATTGTTTCGTCCTTTTTTATTGACCCTGGAGTTGCTGCTCCGGCTTCTCCTGACGCGCGAGCCTGTTCGGTCTCTGAGTTTGTTGTGATTTCCTCCTTTGTGGGCACCTTTGCGGTAGGCTCGTATGTTTCCGTAACGGTATTAACACTGTTCATATCGATGACTGCGCTAACTCTCACCGTTGCTCGGCCTGTTCCCAGAACCGCTGTGAGCATATCCTCAGCCTTTTTCGCCAGACTTGCTTCCACTCTTTCCCTGTAATCGTGTACAGTGCCGGCCCCGCTAATCACTGTCTGGTCTGAACTGCTGGAAAGTAGGTGTCCCTGGCTGTCTATCACTGTCACGTCCTCTGATTTGAGTCCTTTGACACTTCCCGAAACTAAATTTGTGATTGCTGCTATATTTACAGCACTTAACTTGTAGCCTGGCCTAAGTCGGAGGACCACCGATGCGGATGTCTCTTCACCTGTTGATGCAAATAGCTTTTGCTCATCGCTTACTATGTGCACGCGTGCGTGGGCCACACCGTCTATCATCTGGATGCTCTTGGCGAGCTCGTCTTGCAGTGCGCGTTTGAGGTTGACGTTCTGAACGAACGGGCTGACGCCAATCTTCTCGTCATCGAAGATCCTGTAGCCGCTTTGCTCGCCGGTGGGAAGCCCCTCCTTTGCCATATCCAGGCGAAGCTGATAGACATTTTGCTTTGGAACATAAATTGTTGTGCCCCCATCTCGCAGTTCGTAAGGAACGTCTTTGTCGCTGATCTTCTCTGTGATCTTGGACGCTTCCGAGGGAGCTAATCCTTGGTACAGCATTCTCATGTCAGGTTTACGCGCCCAATGAACGAGTAGCCCCCCGATAACCAGCAGTGTCAATCCTACCGTAATCAGAAGGGCCCGCTGGATTAAGCTTATCTTCTGCCAGATTAATGTTAGCTTTCGTAAAAGATTCATTGAATCCTTTGTCTGTTAGCAGTCATTTTGCGCATATCATTGATGTAGGGAACCCCCAGGACAGGCCTGGGGGCTAAACCATATTGCCGATACTCATATTCCTGACCCTTGATCCCTGACCCCTGATCCCTGACCCCTCTGCACTGGCGTAACCGCAAGTGCGAGTGATTATGGACCGAAGATTCACAGGGGCATATTCATTGTTTGCTTGTAGGCCTCGATCAACTTGTTTCTGACGCCCACAAGGACTTTAAAGCTCATATCGGCCTTTGCCACAGCCGAGACTACCGCAGTGATGTCCGTGTTTTTACCTGACAGTAGCTCCTTTATGGAAATATCCGAGGACTGCTGGATGTCGTCAACCTCGGACACATATTTGCCGATCGTCTTTACAGCGTCAGAAAAATTTAATTGTGTAGCCGTGTCACTGTTAGCCTTGGGTGTTAAAACGTCCGCGTTGGGCAAAATCGAATTCACGTTGGCTTTTAGGTCGATCATAATCTCATCCTTCACTTATCGCAGTAACTCCAGTGCGGTTTCGACCATCTCTTGGTAACGCTTCAGAACCGCTGCGTTGGCTTGATACGTGCGAGTTGCAATACTCAGATTCATCATCTCGATTGGCAGATTCACATTTGGCATGACTACGTATCCATGCTCATCTGCCCGTGGATTTCCTGGATCGAAGAGTTTCTGAAAATCGCTCATATCCTCCATGATTTCGTCCAGCATCACGCCGCTGATACCTTCGTCCTGCGTTTTCAACACAGCCTCAAGCCGTCGATATGGTTGTCCATTGCCGGCGTTGGTTGTACGGGCATTAGCGACATTTGACGAAATCACCTCCATGTGTTTACCCTGTGCCCGCATTCCCGAGATAGCTATATCTATGGGGCCAAACGTCCTGTCGACTTCCATTTGCCGTATTCCCTTACTGCAGCTTTGATGCTAATTGCGAAGATCCTCTAAGATCTATAATCCTTAGTCTGTGTCAGCTTACGTCTATCGCTAATTCAATTTGCTTGAGTTTACTGATTAAAAGCCTAATGTATGTCTTATGTCGCAGACTGTTCTTGACCATCTCGCCGACCTCTGCCTCCAAGGTAACGTCGTTACCATTTGACTTCACGGGGCTTTGCATAGGCTGATAAAGTTCAGGCTCAATTTGGTTAAGATCGATTCTGCCAACTGAGTTAAGAGCCTTAGCCAGTAACTGCTCGAACTTAACATCAACCCTTCGATATCCTGGCGTCTCAAGGTTGGCAATGTTGTTAGCAATCGCCTTTTGCCGAAGGCTTTCAGCCTGTATTCCTGCATCGAGAAGGTCAACGATGTTGTTTGTCTTGGGCATATTCTTCCCGGCTTTCCAAACATAATTTCTCTGCGATTAAATATTAGCAACACTCGTGCCAGATGCCCCAGAATTGCCATTTTCACTTCGTGAATGTCCTGAAGGCTCAAAAACAAGCCTATAAATTAGCCATCGTCATCCAGTGTAGTCGCAGTACTGTCAGGTTTCTATACAATGACGTGCAATAGCTTGCGCATTTATGCTCCCCCAAACGCTGCTTTACAACACCTTCATGCCTTAGTCATCACATACGATAAACCGCTATGAGAAGGAAATTTTTGCCTGCATAAGGAACTTTTGTCCGTTTTGCAAAGGTCAGGCATAATCTTTGTAACGATTGCGGATTTTTTTTAATGTATAACCGTTGTTCAAATAAGTACTTATAAATTGCTATGCAATCTTCTTTAATGTGGCATATCTGTTGCTTATTTCTGATATGTTAGAGTGAAGTTTGCGCTATGAATATGAACTTAATAACCACAATTAATGCTATAGTAGCAGGCACTGCTTCGACAGGGCTTTTGGAATCGAATAATGGATTGAATAAATCTAAACCTGCACTGGGCAGTACGGAAAATAGCGAGAATCTGCCCGGTACAGCGGTTGATGAAACGTCCGATAAAATCAATAACAACGACTGCGCAGAGTTAAATGCCCAGACTTCTATCACTTTCCCTCAGACTCTTAACGAGGCAAAAGCTAAAGGGCTCATACAATCGAACAATGAGCCCAATAAGTCTGAGACTGCACCAGACAGTACGAATGATAACGCAAATCTGCCCGGTACAGCGGTTGATAAAACGTCTGATAAAATCAATAATAACGATTGCGCAGAGTTGGCTGTCCAGACCTTTATCACTTTCCCTCAGACCCATAACGAGGCAAAAGCTAAAGGACTCGTACAATCGAACAATGAGCCGAATAAGTCTGAGCCTGCACAGGCTGGTACTAAGGATAACGAGAATCTGCCCAGTGCAACGGTCGAGGAAACGTCTTATAAAATCAATGATAAAGGTGGCGCAGAGTTGAATGCGCGGTCTCTTATCACATTCACCCAGACCCTTAACAAGGCAGAAACTGAATTATGTATTTGTTCAGATGACACAGTGAGCTCGCCGCAGAAAAAGTCTGACATCAATGTAGAAGCCGAAACACTACAACAGAATCTGCCAGAGATCGTGGCTCACAAACAGGGGCCAATATCTTTACAACCTGTTCTATTGACTTCTCTCGGAACTCGCACAAATCAGGATACTGAAACAAATGGAAAGATATTCTTTGCAGACGAAAACGGTCGAGTTGCGTCTGAGTATATTCAATCGGTCTCGAGCGAAGAGCTTGACCGAGCTGAAGTCTTATTGACCAAACAGTACGAACAGCTATTTATGGAAGGCGAACCGTTAGTTGACAAGCAATTAACAGCTAAGCTAATCAATGGCAGAGTGATAGAAGCCAAGCCGATGACAAGCAAAGAGAGTCTGCAAGTAGCACCTGTTGTCAGCCAGGACATTATTACCAAGGCCAAAGATAGCCAAGCGTTAAGCGAGAGCTTAGACAGCAGATCAGTCCTGCATGATAGCCAGGTAAATGCGGATGGGAAAAAAGGCTCGGGCATAGATTCTATTTTGGATTCTTCCGTACATTTAGAAGCGCCGAAGAGCGATAGTTTGGATAGAGTACAAGAAGCCCCCAATAGCAGATCGCAAATATTAATCACATCTAAGACGTCAAGCGAAACTAACGTTAAATCTGATACTGACAATTCTAATGTAGCGGAAGTGATTTCGAAGCGCAGCGAAAGCACATCCCAACAAACATCCGATGATTTGCCTGAAAAATCCTTTCTGCGAACTCTTAGCTCTGCTCAGCTTGGTATCTCTACGGAAAAGGTCAAGGATCAGAACGGTTTTGTCAGGAGCGGCTCAAGTGTAACTTTGGAGCCGACACCTCTTTCTGGGGATACTCAGTTAAAAGTGTCTCAGGCCTCATTTAGTCAAACTCAATCCAATATAGGACCTAACAATACTCTGTCCCAGGAAGGTGTTAAGAGCGTAGCTGAGCAAGTCTTGGAGTCTATTCGCGCGTCCGTTCGTCCGGTTGATACTCAGATAACAATCCGCCTCAATCCACCGGAACTTGGCAGCGTATACGTAAGATTTGAGCAACAACAGGACGAGATAACAGGCCTGCTGCAGGTCAGCAAAGCAGAAACCAGGTGTGAGATAGAGCAGGCGCTTCCCCAGATAGTGCGGTCGTTAGCAGATTCCGGCATTCAAATAAGGCAGATTGATGTGCAACTTGAAGACTCGCCACAGAAGCAACCTGCTCAGGAACAATTATTCCAGGATGGTTCCGATCAGCACAGCTTCACGCGAGAGGGCGGTTCTAACAGGCAAGCACCTGCTGAGTGGTTCTTGAGCTATGACACTCAACAAGACAGTTCCCAGCCACGACTGGGGATAGATAGCAATCTTGTTGATATGCTTGCGTGAATAGACCGATAGGTTGCTGATTTATCGCCCATTGCATCGATGGAAGTGGGGCGGATTTGTATAAGGACTACCGGACGTTAATACGCCTGCGGCGTATAAATGAGCTTGTTGTGCCACTTTTGTCGGGCTATCTCAATTGACTGCAAAAATGCAGTTTTAAATCTATCCAAAGAAAATCTCTGTATAATCGTCTTTCGCGCCTGTTGACCCATTAGTGCTGCCAGCTTTCGGTCTTCAAGAAACATCTTGGCATAATTACGCAACTCCTTCGGCTTATCACTCAGGAAACCGCTCACGCCGTGTTTGATTGGTGATGTGGGATGGCGATTACTGATGATGGGCAATCCTGCAGCCATAGCTTCAGCCATGGCCATATTAAGGCCTGCTTCAAATCGTGGGTCAGCGGTATGAATGTAAAAACGATGTGATTGTAATATACTTTTCAGGTCATCCCAATTCTTGGCTGCCTTGACGCCTAACATATTCGGATTGTGTCCGACAATGCGGACAGGAATTCCACTGAAGGCCTTTTCATGCAGGTCCCATAACAGTATTTTCCTTCTGCTATCTATGAAATTACATATTCGAAGGCCGGCTGCTTTTTCACCGGAGTATTGTAGATAGTCGTCAACGTTTATCCCGAAGTACACTATATCCTCTGTAAAGTCCCAAGACTCACCTTTAAACATAGATGTAGCTACAGCGTGACCACCGATGAGTTTTAGGTATTGATGCAGCATCTTTTTGGCCTTCTGGGGATCGATTTTACATCCCTCTTCTTGGATGCGTCCTTCGAGGCTCGAGTGCAGTACTATAAGCCGTGGCTCAGGCCGCGACCTAACATCAAGTAAATCTGTTAAATTATGAGTGATGATACAGTAGTAATCTGTACGCGAGCGCAGCGCTTGATCGAGATTAATCAGCCTGGAATTCGCTGGTGGCGGGCGCATCTGTTTGTCCCAGCCCAGTGTGTGTCTGCCTTTAAGCCCTATTATTATATCAAGTTTGTATCCTAGTACGCCAAGCTGATATACCCATGGCTCGTGACAGTTAAACACAAGCAAAGTTTTTTGGCTGTTCTGTTGTCTTTGTTTGCTAATCTGTAGTTGCATAGTTGCTTTTCAGTGATATTCACCGCAGTTTCCATATTTGACGCTTGACCAGGGGTATCAACGGCCCTTTATTCTAAAAGGCTCGGTCGATTCCTTACACGATACGCGTGATTTATTGATTGCACTTCGCGCGCCAATGTAAAAACAATCGGCTGTGCGTTCGCTAAGGCATAAATAATAAAAGCGTCGTTGACATATATAAGGTGACATCAGCCGTTGGTGCGCCGCCCAGCGTCAGTGTATTTGTCCAATACTCGAAAAGTTACATGTTTTCGGAGAAAAATACTGGTAGCTTTCTAAACTCCTGCAAATTCTTGGGTGTTTTTTATTACGTAAATGCGATATCAGTGCCCCTAAGTCTCATATTACAGGTCCGTTGGTTTAGCTATTATTTTCTATAAAGAAATCCCTTAAGTCCAATTTGTTTTGGTCGATAAAGACCTCTGAAACGCAATGAAACTATGTGTTCGTTTTCAAGTTAAAAGTTTCTTAGCAAGAGGTCACTAAATTGGGGTATTTTTTAAGGAGCCAAGCGTATGTTAGCAATAAAGAATAACATTATGGCAGCAACTGCCGCTCGGTATTTGGGGCAAAGCTACGATGCCTTGGCCAAGTCGGTCGGAAGGCTGTCCTCGGGCTTGCGCATCAACAGTGCCAAGGACGACGCAGCAGGAATGGCTGTAAGAGAGTTGATGAGGGCTGATATCGCTGTCCTGCAGCAAGGCGCACGTAACGCGCAGGATGGTATCAGCCTACTGCAGACTATGGAAGGTGCTCTGCAGACAATCGACAACGCCCTGGTTCGAATGAAGCAGTTGGCTGAGCAGGCTGCTACAGGGTCGTACTCCTCCGCTCAGCGGAGCATTATGGATAGTGAGTTCGACGAAATGGCTGAAGAAATCAATCGTATCGCAACCTCGACAGATTTCAATGGCATCGGGATGCTCAACAACACTAGTGCTGTCTCGATACATTTCGGTGACTCAAGTGACTTTATTCAAATCACCGGAAGCGATATGACCAAGTCCGGTCTGGGAATTGGCTCGCTGAATATCGACGACGCAGCAGACGCAAAGACCGCATTGGGAACTCTGGACAGTGCAATCAGCTCAAAGGACAGCGCTCGTGCGAAGTTCGGATACAAGATGAACCGGCTGGAAAGCACCGGAGAGGTTCTTGCAATTCAGGCAGAGAATCTTATGGCAGCCGAGTCCCGTATTTCGGACGTCGATGTGGCCACCGAAATGGCAGAGTTGACAAGAAACCAGGTGTTGGCACAAGCTGGTACGGCTATGCTGGCTCAGGCTAACTCGATACCTCAAATGGCACTGACGCTGCTGAGGTAGAATACTTAGAGGCCTGAGGTTGAATAAGCCTAAGGCTTATGAATCGTAATCGGGAGATGACCGACGCACGAGGACCGCCGGTCATCTCCCTGCAGGTCAAAATTCACTCGTGTGGCGTAACAGACCAGGTCATGTACGAATGACCAAATCATATTTATAAGCCTCCGGCTTACTCTTAGGTTCTGATGCTTTTGTAACGGAGTAGCTGTATGAAGGAGATCGCAGCATATCAGAATGCCACAATCGGTACACAAAGTAGAGGAAGACTCATCGTTCTTCTGTATGAGGGGGCAATTAAGTTCTTGAAACTTGCAATCAAAGAGATGGAGGCGCAGAACTATGAGGCGAAGGGCCGATACATAAATAGGGCTCAGGATATCATAAATGAGCTTAACGGCGTGCTGGATATGGATCGTGGTGGCGAGGTTGCTGAAAACCTTCGTAGACTTTACTCATTTATGAATCGACGGCTGTGGGAGGCTAATGCGAAACGTGATCCGCAGATGATTCAGGAAGTGATCGCTTTGATGGAAGAGCTTAACCAGAGTTGGAAGGCCGTCGTGGGCTAACCTGCCCTGTCATTGCCCTGTTTCAGGCAGATTACTCTGCTTTACTTCAGAAAGACCTTTCGTTAGGATTCCTGGTCATTTAGATTTAATCGTTTGGGGGAGCAATACAAAATCTGTCGGACGTTATCACTGCGCTTAAAAATTATAAGTCAATTGAAAATGGAAGATGTGGTTGTCTTCTATAATGACGGGATTATTCTGAGCATTCTCGTATCGATAGCCTGTTTTTATTTGCCAACCATTGGTTGTAAAAACCGTCAAGTCGACTCCCAATTGCTCAATACTCTGCTGATTTCCTAACGCAAAATCTGTGGCTTGTTTGTCGTATTCGAGGCCAAGGATTACATCCTTCGTCAAATAGTGAGTCAGTCGAAGAAAAAAATCACGGCTGTCTGTTCCCATGTGATGGCCTATCACTCGGCCCTTATATGTGTAACCTGACCGATAAAGAAGGTGTTTGTAGAAAATATTTCGATAGCCAGAAACGTGGTTATCGGCATACTCGATCCGCAGGTCGGTTCTTCCTGTTTGCAGGATATCGTTTAGCTGTATTCCAAGTAGTATCCCCCACTTTATCGGCAATCCACCTGCTTCATCCTCACCAGCGAGGTCTCCGTACATTTTAATTGATTTCAAGGGGAGTATCTCGCCGACTGGAATCTGGGTGGAAAAATCAAATCCTGCAAGTTGGTTATTTTCAGCCTGTTCACGCTTAAATTCAAACATTCTAATATAGTCTCGTATGCCTACGTCAGGCCTGCCGGAGCCATCGAACATAATGGTCCTAGATAAACCTATCTCCGAACTCGGATGTGGTTTGAAACTCAGTCGCACGCCGGTAAGTTTTACCTTCGGTATTGTTCTTTCTTTTTCCAGTTCGCTTAAAAACCATACCGCCTTGAAAAGGCCAAAGCCACGAAATATCCACGGCAATTGTAGAGGACGTGAATTTGAAATTTTGACCATCTTGAGAGGCTCTGCATTATTACTCATCAATATTGAGCCATGTTTGCCTGGCCCCCACCACATCGAATCCTTGCCAGCTTGAATTTCAAAGCTGCCGATTGCGATTTTACCATATCCCTCAATGAGTTCTATTTCGCTATCGCCTCTCAGAGAGGATTCGGTGTATTCCGGATGCAAAAAAATGGCAATCGTGTTAAAAAAGCTCATACGCGACGAAAAGCCGAGCCTGTAATTTGATTTCCTTTCAAACACATCTCCCCGTTGATTCTCCAGATCTGGCTTTTCGTCGGCATAAACATATTTAAAGTAGGGGTCTTCAACCGGTTTTATAAAACATTCGGCCAGATTTCCATCCAATATACCCATTGTTACCAGTTCATTTCTGAATTCGTTCTTTAGCCTTTCGATTATCTGCAATGTTATCTCGTTCTGCTTGTCGTGTTGCCTGGAGTTCTCGATAGCCTCCGCGACGAGTCTTGCCATTTCGAGACGAGTCATAGGCCTGGTATTTAACATAGCGCTGTCGATAAGACCCTGTCCGACAAGCTTCTCGATCGCGTCATAACTGAAGTGACCAAGCGGAACATTTGTCGAAACCAAGCCCCAACATGAAGAAGCCAGTGAGAAAAGAAAAATGCTTTGCCATATTGTTCTCATATAAAGTGATTTTACAGAAGTGAAAAGAGTACAGCAATAAAATATCGTAGTCGCTGTCTCGCTAGTAGTTTACTATACTTTCGCTTATCGGGCCTGAAACTCTCATCATACCTATTACTTTTTACTATATTGGAGTTTATGTGTTTATCGGCTGGTCCTATAAATAAAATAAAGTTTTTCGTGTTTCCTTGTCGAATAGAATAATTAATTAACTGTGTATAAGTGCCTTTTGCGTAAATTGTAAAAATCTATTGACAGTGGCGTTTTTAGTATTATTATGCGCGAAAGTGAAAAGGTAGTTTCGAGTATTGTGGATAATTATATGAGTATGAATCTTTTTCATTTTCATGCCGACCGTACTTTGTTAAGCTTTGAAGGTATATTGTTGAGTTCTTGCTAAATTATCTACGCTGCAATGGAGTGTAGAATGAAACCCACTGTGCCTCTAAGGATGTGCAGGTTCACAAGCACCGAAGCTGTTGAATCGCCCACTTTGTATTCGCAAAGGTGTTCCATTCAAAGAACGCGTGTGCGCTTGCCTGTCTTTTTTTATCTGCTTAAGGTAGCCTTAGCAGCATTTACAATACTGGCATTGGCCGGTTATTGTGTGCAGGCTGAAGAAACTTCTATCGGTGACGTCGACCTCTCCGAGGCAATGCAGATGGAGGCAGGTTCTGTTTCGCCCGAACAAATCCGTAAAGCCTTGAGTGAGACCTCCGCCGCACAGTCGGACCAGCAAGCACCTCAGCAGTTGGATGAACAGCAAGCCGATATGGTCGAAGCTCAGAAAGAAACGGCTCCGGCGCAAGAGGAGTTATCGGCTATTGAGCAGTTGTTGTCCGGTACAATCTCCGGCGTTGTATCTACGAGGTTAATTCAGTTTGGATATGATGTTTTTCAGAAACCGGTCTCAACATTTGCGCCTGTGACAGATGTGCCGGTAGGTCTGGGTTACGTGGTTGGTCCCGGTGACAGTTTTACCGTCACCCTGTGGGGTAGAATCAACGAACGGTATCCAGTTACGGTAAATCGTAGCGGCGAAATTAGTTTGCCCGAGATCGGAGTTCTAAAAGTTTGGGGATTGACTTTCGGCCAGTTGCAGGACTTCCTCCAGCACGAGTTCTCACGCAAGCATACTGATTTTAAGCTTGCTACTACGATGGATAGGTTACGAACGATAAGGGTGTATGTTGTGGGCGAGGCGAAAGCACCCGGCAGCTATACTATCAGCTCATTGTCAACCGTAATAAATGCCCTTTTTGCAGCAGGCGGACCATCCAAAAATGGTACCCTTAGGAAGATTCGGTTGATGAAAACCGGTCAAGAGCCTGTTATAATTGATATTTACGATTTTCTATTAGGCGGTGACAAGAGCAAAGATGAGCGCTTGCAAGATGGGGACACTATCTTCATTCCACTGATCGGACCAGTAGTGGGCGTGGCAGGCAATGTTAAACGCCCTGCAATCTACGAAATGGCCAGTCAAATGACTCTGTCTGAAGTGCTCGATCTGGCTGGTGGAGTAACGTATGCAGGCTGGTTACAGCGTGTACAGGTAGAAAGAGTTGAGAACCATACAAAACGCATTGTGGTTGACTTCGATATTTCCGAAAAAGCTGACATCGCCAAGCAAACACAAGCAGCGCATACCATCATTCAAGATGGAGATGTCATTAAGGTCTTTCCAATTTCAGGTGCGGAGCAAAATGTTGTCTATCTTGAGGGTCATGTGATAAGGCCCGGCAAATATGAGCTCAAGCCTGAAATGCGGCTACGGGACTTGTTGAATTCGTATGATGTGTTTCAGCCACAGGTGAATCTGGAGTATGGAGAAATCGAGAGGCTTGTAGAGCCTGATTTTCATCCGATAGTCATTCCATTCAGCGTCGGCAAGTTGCTTCGCGGCGATGAGTCTGAAAACCTTGAGTTAAAATGTTTTGATACGGTTCGTCTTTTCAGATGGGACGAGAAGGCCAAACGGAGCGTCTCGGTATTAGGGCAAGTCTATCGCCCCGGTGAATATCGCTTTGTTTCAGGCATGAAATTAAATGAGCTTATTGATGCATCGGGTGGTCTGCAAAAGAATGCTTACTTACGGCGTGCGGAATTGACCCGGCATCATCCTGATCAGGAGGGCATGTACACTGAGCAGATCAACATAGATCTAGAAAAGGCTATAGCTGGCGATCCGGAACATAATATCACCCTTCAGGACTACGATCAATTGGTTGTGCTTCCGTTGCCGGAGTTGATGTTTCATGAGCGAAGTGTGTCCGTAGCTGGTCTGGTACATAAGGCTGGCGAATACCGTTTTTTTGAGGGGATGCATCTAAGGGATCTGCTGACTTTGTCTGGCGGACTAATGAAGAATGCCTATGTACTGCATTCGGAATTGACCCGGCGCCACATCGATCAGGAGGGTTTGCATACCGAGATGATTGATATAGATCTGGAAAAAGCCATGGCTGGCGATCCGGAACACAACATAGCTTTGCAGGACTACGATCACTTGGTTGTCCGGCCTATCCCGGAGCTTGAATTTGATAGTGTCGCTGAAGTATCCGGTGAAATGATGTTTCCAGGAACGTATCCGATAAGAAGAGGTGAAACTCTAAGTTCATTGTTAGAACGGGCCGGCGGATACACAGAACGCGCATACCTCAAAGGTGCGGTCTTTACACGTGAAAGAGCCAAGGCTGTTCAACGTACAAGAATGGATGAACTCATAAGGCAGATAGAGGAATCTGTTTTGGAGGGTACCAGCCAGAGTTTGATAGGAGCAGACCAAGAGACAGTAGAAAGTCAACAGGCGGCGCTTCAAGCAAAAAGGGAACTCATCGCAAGGCTTAGAGCGGCTAAGATAGATGGAAGGGTGGTCATAAGATTGGCTTCACTGGATCGTTTCAAGCAATCTAAGTATGACTTAGAATTGGAAAAGGGTGACAAACTTGTCATTCCCAAGACCCCAGGTTTTGTTAGCGTTGTAGGAGAAGTCTTTAATCCTACTGCTTTGCTTTACGAGAAAGATGCAACCGTAAGCCGCTACTTGCGTATGGTAGGTGGACTCACAAAGGATGCAGATA
Source organism: uncultured Pirellulales bacterium (assembly GCA_964399795.1). Classification (GTDB taxonomy): domain Bacteria; phylum Planctomycetota; class Phycisphaerae; order Sedimentisphaerales; family Anaerobacaceae; genus CAYNTC01. The sequence continues at coordinate 17,913 of CAYNTC010000017.1, forward strand.
AGAAGCAACTAAGCATCATCAAAGCGGATGGTTCTGTGATAAGCATAGCACAGAGAAACGCTGGCATCGCTTGGGATTCTGAGTCTCATCGATGGTATTTCGGTGGGTTTATGAATATCAGACTTGATCCTGGTGATACGATTATTGTGCCAAGGAAAATGGATAAGTTGCTCTGGCTTAAAACGACGAAGGACATAACGCAGATACTATTCAACGTAGCCTTGGCCGCTGGAGTCGTGCTCGCATTGTAATGTCTTTTCAAAAATGTTAATATTCTCAGGCACCGGCAGTTTGAGTGGATTCTGATGATGAGCGAGTTAACCTCTTTAATTATCCTCGTGCCATTTTTCAAATACCGGAGAATGATCGTTGTGATATGTACTGTAGCCTTCGTAGATATGGGCATTCATTGCTTACTATCGCTGAAGGTTTACAAGGTAGCCACCTCAAATGTGCCGCACGAGGCTACGCTTAGCCTGTTGGATTGCAGTTCGCAGCGAAGGCCGCAGGCGCCATATAATCCAACGCGAGCAGACTTCCTTATTTGTAGAATAAGGCTCAAGAACTGCTATTTCGAGGACTGCTACTTATGATTATATCATTGGCGACCTACTAATCTCAATATTTTGCGACTAAATTATCTA
>CAYNTC010000018.1:0-18122 GCA_964399795.1 uncultured Pirellulales bacterium
GGTGGCATGAGTGGCGGCATGGGTATGGGTGGCATGAGTGGCGGCATGGGTATGGGTGGCATGAGTGGCGGCATGGGTATGGGTGGCATGAGCGGTATGACGGGCGGTATGGGTGGCATGGGCGGTATGACGGGCGGTATGGGCGGCATGGGCGGCTACGGAGGCGGTATGGGTGGTTATGGCATGATGGGTGGCCAATCAGCTATATTGGCGCAAGACCTCAGCAGACTTATAATGGATGCCGTCGAAGCCCAGTGGCCTGAAAGCTGGCTTGATACCGGCGGTGATGGAAGCATTATGCAATATCCACTTATGAATCCGAGAAAACTCGCTGTTGTTCAGACCATTGAGATACATAATTATATATATGAATTGCTTAACGGCCTAAGAGTCGCACTGGGCAGTCAGGTCTCTATTGAGGCCAGATTCCTCGTTGTCAGTGAGAGTTTCCTTGAAGATATAGGACTTGACCTTGATCTTAGATACAGACTTGGCGGTAAATGGGGTGATGTCGATGTTGTTCAGGAATCTTTTAATGCAACTGAGGTCAAGGAAACAGGAATCTCTGGCGGTCTCGGTGGCATAGATGTTGGTGGTACGCTCACCGGTGGTTATGGATCGATACTTGATGATTTACAGGTTAGTTTTATTCTTCGAATGGCGCAGGCCAAAAGAGATGCGAAGGCCTTAACTGCTCCCAAAGTCACTGTATTAAGTGGTGAGTCAGCCATCTTCAGTATCCAGAGGACTCTGCCTTTGGCGCTTCCGCCAATCCAGGCGGGTGGTACAACCACAGTTTCTGCGGGTCAAGGTACTACCACAGGTACTGCAGGTGGTTTAGTGCCCAGAGAAATGTACATACCTACTGGAAGTGTACTGAGTATCAGTCCGACTATCTCACGGGACAAGAAATATGTCCTGTTAAATATTATGGCTATGCAAAACGAGTACCTTGGTATAAGAACCACAGATATTCAAGCGCCTATTGTCTCAGCACTTGGCGAGACCAGTCTTGTGGAGTGGACAGTTGATCTTCCTGAGACGGAAACAGCCCAGCTTATGACCCGTGTCAGCGTCCCGGACCAGGGAACATTGCTACTGGGTGGTCAAAAGATAACCTCGGAGATTGAGACCGAAGCAGGAGTGCCGATTTTGAGCAAGTTACCTATAATTGGTAGAGCCTTTAGTAATAGCGGCAAAATCAGGGACCACAAAATATTGCTCATTTTAGTCAAGCCGACCATTATCATCCAAGAGGAACGCGAGCAAGAAGCGATTGCTGCAATGGATGGCGAACTTTAAGTACCTTGCAATCTTTAACTTATCACAAGGGTGGGGTCCCCTTTAATGTTAATGTATTGAGGGATTCAAAAGCAGAAAAAACAGGAAGTCGAAAAATGGAACAGCGAGTTCTGAAGCGACCAAAGAGCTGGCAGTTTCTGATTAGCTCGATGGTCATAGTGTGCGCCCAAGTTGCTCTTGCGGCGCCCAATGAGTTCTCAGGGATTAACCTGTCGTATTTACTTGAGTCTGGAGTTACTCACGCACCAGGCGAGATAATGGTCCGTTTTGCTAATACGGCTGCTCATACACCCGTTGGCCCAGTTATAACCGGACCACGCACTGTGCGCTCCATTCGCACCATCATGTCGGATTTTGTCATTACCGGTGCATCGGTGCGCCGGGAATTCGATGGTGTGGTTCCTGGCTTGGCTCTGGTTAAACTACCAGAAGGTGTCTCTGTCATTGATGCCGTAATAAAATTCAATAACTCATATAGCGTTATTTACGCTGAGCCGAACCACAAGATCAGGATGCATGTTGTCCCTAATGACCCGCTGTTTGCTAATCAGTGGGCTTTGGATAATACCGGCCAGACTGGTGGTCTTCCTGACGCCGACATCGATGCTCCCGAGGGTTGGGATATTACGACTGGTAGCCCAGATATCATTGTTGCAGTTATAGATAGCGGTATCGATATCAATCACCCCGACCTTCTCGCTAACATCTGGATAAACAATGGAGAGGTCAACGAACCAGGTTTAGTCGATCCTGAAGTTGATAACAACGATGTTGACGACGATGGGAATGGTTACAATGATGACTTCTATGGCTACGATTTTGTCGACGATGACTCAGACCCTGCCGATGAGAACTGGCATGGTACACACGTAGCTGGAATTATTGGAGCCATCGGCAATAATGCCGAGGGTATCGCGGGCGTTTGCTGGAATGTTAAACTTATGGCCTTAAGGATACTCGACGCCGAAGGGAATGGTGACGTAGCAGACGCAGTCGAAGCTATTCAGTATGCTGTCGCTAACGGTGCCTCTGTTATAAATGCTTCATGGGGTGAGGCACCATACGATCAGTCTTTGTTTGACGCTATTGAAACAGCGGGCCAAAGCGGCGTCGTATTCGTAGCTTCGGCTGGTAATAATGGAGTTAATAATGATAACTTACCACCTTTTGCTTATCCAGCGAACTTTGAGTTGGATAATGTAATTTCCGTCATGTCAACGGATCACTTCGACGAGATGTCGTATTTCTCCAATTATGGTCCCACTACTGTCCATTTGGGCGCACCGGGTGAAAACATCATCAGTACCACTCCAGTTGAACAGACAGATGCCATGGAGACCGAAGGTGTAGAGGCCGAATATGGGTATGCAAGTGGAACGTCGGCGGCTGCGCCACATGTATCCGGTGCCTGCGCGTTGATGATGGTAGTTAATCCTGACTATACACCACTCGAAATGAGACAAATTATAATGCGTGCTACTGACCCTGTCCTGCCAGGCTTATGTATCTCTGGCGGTAGACTGAACTTATACAATACAATACTGATAGCACGGCCTGGTAGAGTCTTATTGATAAGTAGAAGAACTGCATACTCGTTTGACACTATTCAGGAAGCCATTAATGCCGCAGGTGATGGCGATACTGTTATAGCTCATCATGATAATTGGTATCTTGAAAGGATTAATTTCCTTGGTAAACAAATTATAGTCCGAAGTGGTGATGTGGATGACAGTCCGTTTTATGGCGTTCCGTCACAACAGAATACGTATATATCCGGTATCCTGGATCCGGGCACGATAGTAAGCTTCGCTGGGGGCGAAGGCGAGGAGAGTATCTTTCAAGGCTTTACAATCACCGATGGCACCGAGGGCATCCGTCTTAGCGGCTCATCACCAGCAATTAGCCAGTGCGTCATCACCCAAAATGAAGGCAGTGGTGTCTTTTGTACAAATTCGTCTCCAAGCATTTCTGACACTACTATTAATAATAACACTACAGCCGGAAATGGTGGCGGTGTTTATTGTGACAGCAACTCAGCGCCGAGCTTGGACAAATGTATAGTCTCTGAGAACATAGCCTCGCAACACGGAGGTGGTATCTACTGCGAAAGCGGCACCGAGCCGAATCTAAGTGATACTATAATTTCCATGAATACCTCAGGCCAAAGTGGTGGTGGCATCTATTGCGGTGAAGGTTCCAATCCATATATAACCTCCTGTAGAATATCAGACAACTCCGCCCAATGGGAAGGAGGGGGTATCTATTGTGTAGAATCTTCTCCTGATATTACAGATTGTACGATTACAGGCAATGCTACTGATTGGGATGGTGCTGGTATCTATTGTGACGTCGGCGCAGAACCAAATATCACTAACTGTGAAATTGTCAGTAATATCGCCGACTATGATGGTGGTGGCATTTACTGCAATGCTACGTCACCTTTGATTAAGAACTGTCTTTTAGTAAAAAACACCGTCGAAAGTTGGGACGGCGGCGGCATATACTGTTCGGATGCTTCACCTGCAATCACCAACTGTACATTTGTTGGTAACACAAGCAATCCCTTTGATGGACTAGGTGGAGCACTCTACTGCGCAGGAGATTCAGACCCCACAGTTACCAACTGTATATTCAATGACAACAATGATGTTGCAATCTATGAAAGCAATTCAGCTTCTGATCCAGACGTATCATTCTGTCTGTTTTATTACAACCGTCATGGTGATTACTATGATAGTGATACTCAAGTCGTATATAAAAATGATGTCACCAATCCGGCAAATCCACTCACTGGCAGAGGCAACATCATTGGTGATCCTATGTTCGTACGTGGTAGGCTTGGAAATTATTATCTCAGCCAATACGATGCCGGCCAGATATTGGACGTAAACGGCGATATTGTAGATCCGAATGTCAATCCTCAGGATGCTACCAGTCCCGCCGTCGATGCCGGTAGTACCAACACTGATATAATTGGAATGCACATTTATTCAACGCGTACAGACAACTTTGAGGATGCCAATGGATATAAGGATTTAGGTATTGTCGACATTGGCTATCATTATAATGATCCGGAACCAACCCGGCAGTTTAATCTCGTTACTGCTGTTGCTCCTGAAGGCACCGGTGTAATGAGCCCCGACCCTGCTAGTAGCCCACATGCCTATACGCAATACGCTCAGGTTCTGTTGACAGTCAGCCCTGCCGAGCCGAACACTTATCAATTTAAAGCTTGGCAAGGGACCGATGACAATGCTCGCTTGGATCGCACTGCCGACGGTGCGGTTGCTCCAATTCAAATAAATATTGTAACCATGGATTCGAGCAAGACAGTCACCGCTCAATTCGAAACCATCCTGGTTACTCTGCGGGCCCGGGTTGTCGCCGGTAACGGAACTGTCAGGCCGCGTACAGGGCAGTATCCGCGAGGCTCTGTTGTTGAGCTAACGGCCACACCTGCTAATCCGGCCTATCGTATCAAGTGGGTCGGAACTGACAACGATTACTCGACTGTTCGTACCAACACTGTAACGATGAGCCCGCCATTTATAATCGACCCCAGGGATGGCAGAGAGTTTAAAGAGGTTGAAGTTACTTTTTATGCCGTGCGAACTTTGAATGTTCCCGGTGATTATTCAACGCTTCAGTCTGCGATTGATGAAGCGAACAGTGGTGATACTATTATTTTAGCGCCTGCGGCTGAGCCTTATCGCACTTCCTTTCCTTTTGTTATTATTGGCAAAGCTATTACTATTACAGGTGCGAATCCGGATGACCCCGATGTTGTTGCTAATACGGTTATCGAATGGGTAGTTGGTGGCGAGGGTTTTGTGGACTACTTTGGTTTTTACTTTGCGCTCGTAGGTCCTGATACAGTCTTAAACGGTCTTACTTTAAGGGGATTCAATGTTGTCGGTTATAACGGGATCGATGGCGATCCTACTCGAGATTTTTGGGATGGTGTACCTGGCGAGAATATGTATGGAGGCGCGATAATCTGTGAACTTGCATCACCTACGATCAAGAACTGTGTCATCACCGACTGCAGCGTGGCTGGTGGTGACGGGGGCAATGGTGCCAACGGTGACGATGACCATTTTGATGGTGGGCATGGTGGTTGGCCAGGCAGAGCCTATGGCGGTGGATTGGCCTGTGTCGTTAACAGTAATCCCCTTGTCGTGAACTGCACTTTCGAGAACTGCCGGGCTATAGGCGGCAATGGTGGTGATGGCGGCCAGGGTAATACTGATCCTCTCGCCTATGGAGAAGGTGGGCGAGGTGGTGGCTGGTATTATTATTTCCCTCCACCTGCTGAGTATTACTTTGGTCCATTCGAGTATTACACTAAATATAGTGGTCACGGTGGGGCAGTATATGTTGGTGAAAATTGTTCTCCGAGATTTGTAGATTGTACCTTCATCGGCAGCCGTGTTGAGGGTGGCTTGTGTGGCATTTCTGGCCAGAGTGGGTATCCTCCACAGGATAGAGAGCAGCCGAGTGTAAACTGGAAGATCGACAGCTTTGGTGGCGCAGTATATTGCGATGTTGATAGTTCAGCGGCCTTTATTGGCTGTATATTCAATGATAACATTGCTGATATAAACATACCAGCGGATAATGATGATGGTTTTACCGGTTTCGGCGGTGCATTAGCTTTTGCAGAAGGAGCAAAGCCAACCATTGAAAATTGTTTGTTCAATGGTAATTTGGCTTCTATCGGTGGAGCGGTGTACTGCGAGTGGTCGGATTCATTGCTTGAGCAATGTTACTTTACCGGGAATGCAAGCTTACATGGAGGTGGTACATATTTTGTCGGTGGTTCAACCAAGATTACTTCGAGTAATTTTATTGGTAACCAAACATCAATTGTAATTGTTGACGCCGCCGATCCCAATAGTTACACTTTGCAACCGGATGAAATAGGCGAAGGTGGTGCGATATATTCCTTTGATGCTGAAGCAACAATTCTTGATAGTTATATTTCCAGAAACAACGCTGGCGGTTCCGGCGGCGGTATCTACATCGCTGGAAGCAGCACAGGATTCATAAAGAACTGCCTTATCACGAACAATTCTGCCCGTAGAGATGGAGGCGGCATCTCATGCAACTGGCATAATGAGCTTACAATCCGCAATTCTACAATAGCTGACAACAGTGTTGGAGGTCCAGCTTCATACGGTGGTGGTTTCTACTGCTCGTATGGTAGCTTCGCACAGATAATAGATAGTATCATCTGGGGTAATGCCAGTAATTATCAGGGCCAGCAGGTTGCTGTTGCTACCGGTTTTGTGTATGACCCGATGCCTTCTACGGTAAACATCACCTATAGTGATATCGAGCCGGACCCTGATCCCAACGAGCTTGGGCCGTTGGCGCTCGACCTTGTTTTCTGCATAGATTCGACCGGCAGCATGTACGATGACATCGATGCTGTCAAAGCCTCGGCAACGGAAATCACTGGTTCGATATCGGATATGATTGACGATTTCAGGATCGCAGTTGTGGACTATAAGGACTTTAATCAACCCTATATAGATCCAAATGAAGAGGGTTGGTATGGTGGACCGGAAGATTATCCGTATCGAGATGATTCGGTATTTACAACTGATGTCAATGAAGTTATTGCTGCGATTGATTCGATAGTAGCCTCCGGTGGTGCGGATGGACCCGAATCGGTTTTAGCGGCCTTGATGCACTGCATCGACCATGATTCACTGCGGGCTGTAATTGAGCCTGAATTCTATGGAGCGGATCCGAACTGGCGCGGGCCTGGACCCTGGCGTACAGGTGGCAGAACAGTCAGAGCAATTATCATTATGGGTGATGCTCCGTCACATCGTCCACCGTATGATCCTTGTGAGCCTTTCACAGGATATGTGCTCGATGATGTTGTTGCAGCGGCAACAGAAGGGCCAGCAGGGCCTATTAAGATTTTCTCGATCGTGATAGGTGACTGGGCTGAGACAATCGAGGATTTCACTGAGTTGTCACAGGGTACAGGCGGAGTAATGCTCGCAGCAGCCGATGCCAGTGAGGTAGTTGGCGCGATCATGGAGGCCATTGAATTGATTATGCGTGTGCCACCCATGATTTATGTTGGCGATACATGCGAACTGGCCGGCTTGGATATCGATACGCGGCTTTGGGATATCACCTCCCATAATATTAGTGAGGACCCACTCTTTACCGCAGGTTATTATCTAAGTCAAATTGCATCCGGTGAGCCAAATGACAGCCCATGCGTCAACACTGGCAGCGCAGATGTGAGAGATCCGAATGTGGACATCGATCCGAACAAGTATACGACCCGTACAGATGGTATCGGCGATTTTGGTATCGTGGACATGGGTTATCACTATGCTATCGACTTGATGGTGCGCTTAACCGTCACTTTAGTTGATGCAAATGGAGTGGTACTTGACCCGAGTCTGGCCCATGGTTATGTTGATCCAAATAATAGACTCTATCCAAGAGGCTCAATCGTGCAGCTTGTCGCACACCCTGATCCCAACTATCGTGTAGCTTTCTGGACTGGTACCGACGACGATTCGTCTAAAGCGTTAACCAATACGGTCACAATGAACGAAGACAAGCTCATCATCGTTCAGTTTGAGCCCGACATTTATGAATTAACTGTGATTGTCCGTGGTGGTAATGGTACGGTCGAGCCGGCCAGTGGACCACAGTTCGCAGGTGTAATAGAACTTACAGCATATCCGGATTCAGGCTATCGTGTTAAACAGTGGATCGGCACTGACAATGACCCCTTCTGGAACACTAATACAAACACGGTGACGCTCGATGGCGACAAAACCGTCATTGTGGAATTCGAGCGCGATATTACGCGCAATTTACGTGTTCCGTCCCAATATAGAACGATTGAAGATGCCGTTGCTGCGGCAAGCTATGGTGGCACAAATATTATCTTAAGTCCCGGAGTGCACTATGTAAGTAATCAGGAAGGTATCGATTTCAAGCACAAGGCTATTACATTGACTTCCGAAGACCCTGACGACCCAGCCGTGATAGCATCCACAATTATCGACTGCCGAGGTACAAGATATGTTCCTCGTCGTGCCTTGCATTTCCACAGTGGCGAAGGTAACGACACAGTAATAGCGGGAATAACCATCAGAAACGGCTACATCCGTGGTCCTATGGGTGAAAGAGGTCGGTTTGGGATCATGACTCCTCAGCCTTACGAGTTGATCCCTGACGAGAATCCTGATCCTGATTCAACTCCACCGAGAGCCGAGCGAGGTAGAGATGCTACCGGCGTAGGCTATGGCGGCGCGATTTTGTGTGAGAATGCCAGTTCTCCTACTTTTAAGAACTGTGTGATAGCTGAGTGTATCGTCACTGGAGGTCAAGGTGGTAATGGTGCTGCTGGACGGGCGGGGCAATGGCAATGGCAGCCGGTCGATCCAACAGTAAGTGAACAACAAACCAACGATGGACAGTGGGGTGGCCATGGTGGTGCTGGCTATGGAACCGGATATGGCGGCGCCATCGCGTGTCTAGGAAGAAGCTGCCCGGTTATTATAGATTGTACCATAAAGGATAACATCGCCAGAGGCGGCTGCGGCGGAGATGGTGGAAATGGCGGATCTGCTTATACACAAGATGGTATAACCTTTCAAGGATTGGAAAGCTCTGGTGGTAATGGCGGAGAGGCCCATGGCCGTGGTCTCGGCGGCGGAATCTACTGTGAGGATGGATCATGTCCGGTTATTAAGAACTGCACCTTCAGGAACAATGTTGCTATGACAGGTGCCGGTGGCCCTGGTGGCGCGATGGGTCAAGGCAATGAACGAACCCCTCCCATTGTAGCTAGTGTGGGTTCGGATGGCGATGTTTATCCCGTGGCTGGTATAGCCGGCGGTGCAGCGTACTATGTCGATGCTGATCCAAACTTCATTAACTGCAAGTTCATAAGCAACAGTGCTCGTGAAGTTTTTCCAGTTTACTCCGGTTATTATCAAAGTATTTATGGTCAGCTGAAGGAGGTCCGCTTATACACGATTGGTGGTGCTTTGTATTCCGGAAATGGCAACAACGTCAAGGTCAATAATTGCCAGTTTAAAGACAATCTTGGTGGAGCTATCCATATCGAATCTAATGGTGTTGTTGATGTGAACGATAGTCTCTTCGAGAATAATGAAATTCTTGATCGAAGAGATAAGTACGAGTACTACTATCATCCGTCTTATTGGCCAGATTTTCTCGATGCCTTTTTCTATTATCCAGAATCTGTTAGGACTGAAATAGATTATGTAGGTGGTGCCCTGTATGTTGGTCCGGATTGCAACGGTGTAAATGTCAAGAATAGCATTTTCAATGGTAATTATGCCCTCGAAGACGGTGGTGCTATTCATGGCAAGAGTAACATAAACCTCACGGATTGTTCATTTGGTGGAAACCAGGCCGACAGTTGTGGTGGTGCGGTTGATGTATATTATGATACTGGTGATCCTAATACTCGTGAAATATTGGTGATAGACGTCAATTCTTGTACCTTTACCGGCAACAAAGCTACAGAAGGCATGACTGGATGGGGTGGTGCTGTTCATTTGCAGGACTTCAATGCCACATTTACTGATTGCTACTTCATGGATAACACCGCTAAGAACGGTGCCGGTCTATTCCTTGTAGGTGGAGAGATAACATTACGCCGGACAGTTATAAATTCAAACAAAGCCATAGGTGGTAGCGGTATTGATACAAAAGGCTACCTGGATTCCTTCCGCTATTATCCCTTATACACGATTGACGACCTCTCAAATATTGATCACTGGTATTATGATCCCAATGGTCTGCCTAAAATCGATATGGCCGGTGGCCAAGACATCGGTGGAGGTCTGGTCTGTGTCGATACGCAAGCAACAATCGAACATTGTGCCTTGCAGAACAATGTGGCAGAGGGTGTTAACGGCTCCGGTGGTGCCATTAATTTTTCTGGCGGATATGTCAATCATCTTGTCAAGAACTGTTTGCTGACCGACAACTATGCCACTAAGGAAGGTGGTGCAGTTTACTGTGACTTCTATGCGACACCGAGATTCGAAAACTGCACCTTCAGTGGCAACTCAGCAGGTAAGTTGGGTGGCGCGATATTCAGCGATTGGACTTCTGATCCAACCGTTATCGACTCCATAATCCATGACTGCAATAGTGTTGCAGTAGCTGAAGAAGACTTTGGCAACGCATCTGTAGAATACTGTTTGTTCTACAGCAATAGCGATGGTGATTACGGGATTTATGATACGCTTACAGAGCTAACCGACACGCTTACAGCGGCAGACATTGGTGTTAATAACATTGAGGGCGATCCGTTGTTCGTGACTGGGCCTTTGGGTGATTATTATCTTGGTCAAGTTGCAGCGGGCCAGTCTGCGAATAGTCCTGCTGTGGATGCAGGCAGTGGTTTAGCCTCTGACCGCAGCTTGAGTACGTATACAACCCGTACGGACAGTAGCTCAGATACGGATGATGTTGACATTGGTTATCATTACGCGGATCACTCAAGCATCCCGCAATACACCTTAACTGTTACTGTGGCTGATGGGCACGGCAGAGTCGAACCGAGCAGTGGTACTTACTATGCTGGAACTTTGGTAACCCTCACAGCTCAGCCTGAGATGGGTTGGCGCGTTGCTAGTTGGTCTGGTACTTCCGAAGATAGTTCTACATCTCTGACAAATGTCGTCCTCATGGAAACGGATAAACACGTGGCCGTTGCCTTTGAACAGACAAGGACCATTGTTGTAGGTAGTGACACCGATTACACTTCAATCCAGCGTGCTATCGATGATGCAAATGATGGTGATGTCGTTATTGTTAAAACTGGCGTGTATTATCCTACTACGATTCATCCATACCGAATATGGGGTGTTGAGATGATCGAGGTAGGCAATAAGGCAATTACTCTTACAAGCACTAATCCCGAGGATCCCAAGGTCGTGGCAGCGACAATACTTGATGGTTATTGGTTCCGTATCTTTAACGTAGGCCCCGAGATGATTATCGATGGCTTTACCATAAGAAATGCACAGCGCGATGGTCTTGTTACGGTCAATACATCCCCTGAGGCTGATGACGGTTTTTATGGTGAGAGCATGTACGGCGGTGCAATGCAAATCTTAAATGCCTCGCCTACGGTCCGTAATTGTGTGTTCGAAAATTGTTCTGTTACAGGTGGTGATGGTGCACCGGGCGACAATGGTACTCAGCAGCATTCTGTTGGCTTTGATGGTGGCTGGGGCGGCAAGGCTTACGGTGGTGCTGTGTACTGCGGATACAACAGCAATCCGACGTTTGAAAACTGCTCATTTACTAATTGCTTTGCCCGTGGAGGTAATGGCGGCGACGGTGGCGACGGCAACCTTGGCGACAAAGGCGGAAGAGGTGGTGGCTGGGAATGGGCCGACTCACAAGAGGAGAAATTTGCCAACCAATGGTGGGATGGCTGGGAATATGGCGATAAACTTAGTATTGCCATCGACTACGATCCGTACGATGGATACTTGGATCCTTACTACAGATATAGCGGCTATGGCGGAGCTGTTTACTGCGAAAACTTCACCGCACCGAAGTTTGTAGATTGTTCATTTATAGATAATCAGACGTTAGGTGGTGTTTGCGGCATTGGCGGTATAGATAGCGCAGGCATTCGTACTCCAGATAGAAATCTTAAGATTAAAAACCATGGCGGTGCCGTCTACGCCTGTGACATGAGTGATCCTGAATTTGTGAACTGCGGATTTACCGGTAATTTGGCTGATACATCTAATGATTTTATTGCTACCGATGGCACACCATCTACCGCTCAGAACAGTAGCGATCCGTACCTTAGCTATGGCGGCGCTGTTTCTATTGAGGATGACTGTTCAGCGAAGTTTGTAAACTGCGTCTTTAGTGATGACCAGGCTTGTATCGGCGGAGGTGTATACTGGTCTAACGCAACTGCGCAAGTTTTCGATTGTAACTTCGCAGAAAACGAGGCTTATCATGGGGCAGCTCTTTATTCAGTAGATTCTACAGCCATAATTACAAGCTCGAACTTTACGAGTAATATTGCTTTGGCCGATATCGCCGAGATAAATGACCCCAATCTTATAGCTCAGATCGGCAGTGTGCTCGGTCGGGGTGGTGGTTATTATTGCTTGTCAACGGTTGCCAACATTATCGATTGCTTATTTAAAGAAAACGAAGCTGGCGCATCTGGTGGAGCAATATACTTCGCTGGCAGCGATCAGCAAACGTCTTGCTTACCTTATGTATATAACTGCTTGTTCACAGGTAATATAGCAAGTAGAGATGGTGGTGCCATATCTTCGAATTGGTACGCTGAACCTGTAATCTCTAACTCTACGATAGCTGAGAACTACGCCACTGGTTCCATCGGATATGGCGGTGGTATATATTGTGGTACTGATAGTAACACGGTCATTATTGACTCGATAATCTGGGGTAATACGGCAGTAGACGGCGCTCAAGTTGCTGTCGGCACCGGCTTTATTGAACATGGGTCCAGACCTTCAAGGCTGAGTATTTCGTATAGCGACATTCAGCCCGAGTATGACCCCAACGAAGTGAGTAAGCCTACTAAGCTTGACGTTGTCTTCTGCATCGATACTACGGGCAGCATGGCAGATGATATCGAAGCCGTTAAGGATGCATCGACACAAATTATCAATATTATTGCTCAGGAATATCCCGACTTCAGAGTTGCCATTGTTGATTATCGCGATTTCAACGAAGAACCTTACGGTGATCCTGATATTGATTATCCTTATAATGATGACCTTCCGTTTGAAACTGATATTGCGACCATCGAGGACGGCATTGATGCTCTGGAGATTGGTTCTGGTGCCGACTGGGAGGAATCAGTTTATGCAGCATTGATGCACTGTATCGACGGAGAGTCGCTGAATGGCTGGCGAATCGGGGCCGATGTCAGTAGAGCCATCATACTCATAGGTGATGCCCCACCTCATGAGCCGGAACCTATTACAGGCTATACACTTTCCGGTGTTATCGCTGCCGCGAGAACCGGAGCAGCACCAAAGAAGATACTTGCGATTCCTGTCGAAAGCAATCCGATTACCGTCAGCTTCTTTAGTCGTCTCGGTGAGGGAACCGCAGGGGCGGTCATAGAGGCGGAAGAAGCGAGTGATGTTCCTGGTGCTGTTATGGAAGCCATTGACCTCATTTGGAGGGCGCCTGTTGGCATCCTTGTTGAAACCGATTGTCAGCTCGACTGGTACGATGATATTACCGACACCTGGGATCCGCAAAGTCATAACATTGCTTTGGATCCATTATTTACCGCAGGTTATTACCTCAGCCAGATGGCTTCGGGTCAACCAACCACGAGTCCATGCGTTGATGCCGGAAGCACCGATGCCAACGATCCAAATGTTGGTTTATATCCCGAAGTATTTCGGGACACCACTCGAACCGACGGTGTATTTGATACCGGTATTGTTGACATGGGTTACCACTACAAGAAGGGTTTGACGCAGTATCGGCTTGTCGTGACTGTAGCCCCATATCCCAGCGATGGCCTCAAGCACGGATATGTGGATCCCAATCTCGCTGTAGTTTATGAGGGATATGGCGAAAATGTCATAACCATTACAGCGTATCCGGATGACGGTTACAAGGTCAAGAGTTGGACCGGCACCGATGATGACACCTCCACTAAGCGGACGAATAACGTCACGCTGACCGAGGATAAGAACATCGTTATTGAGTTTGAGCCGGCCTCTACATTTAACTTAACTGCTGACGTGATTGATAGGGGCGACGGCCCGCACGGCACAATCGAACCAAGTACTGGTTCGTACTATGATGGTGTTACAATAACATTAACAGCCAAGCCCGACCCAGGTTACAAAGTCAAGACATGGTATGGAACAGACGATGATTCCTCGACGGAGTCGACTAATACTGTAACCATTGACGGTGCCGATGTATTTGTCTATGTCGAATTCTGGCTGCCTGTACCCTCTCTTATTAGTGTGCCAGGCGATTACACGACCATTCAGAATGCAATTTCTGCCGCTATGGATGGTGACACTATTGTCGTTGATCCCGGAAGGTATTATGGTGGATACGAGGGATATGGGTTAGTTATAGACAAGTCCGTTGTTATTACATCGAGAGACCCACATGATCCATGCACCGTGGCTTCAACAGTGATAGATGGATATGTTGGTATGAACGAGTTCCGTAACCTGGGTGTTGGTTTTACATACAATACCGATGCTAATACTGTTCTGAATGGATTTACCATCGAGAATTGTGGTGGAAGATTCGGAGACGGCGAGGAAGGTGACCGTGAACAGGAACACCCCAACGGTTACGATGGTGAATGCGGCTTTGCTGCTGGCATCATCATTGAGCCTTATGCCAGCCCCGTCATAAAGAATTGCATCATCAGAAATAATGAGGTTATTGGTGGCAGTGGTGGCAATGGTGTCGCTGCGACTGAAAACGAGAACGCAGGCCGAGGTGGTTGGTCAGGCTGGGCACGTGGTGGAGGCATATATTGCGGTGTATACAGCGCACCGAAGTTCATAAACTGCAGGATCGAAAATAACCTCGCACGTGGCGGTAATGGTGGCAATGGTGGTGATTATGCCGATAATGGTGGTTCCGCCAACTACGGCGGCAATTATAGCAGAGCTCAAGCATATAATATCAGTACTGAGCCCAATAGCACCGCCACGGAGTTAGTCGAGGGCGACCTCTGGGAAGTCTGGCAGTGGGATCTTGCGGATAACTATTGGCCTATGTATGGTGATTCACGCAGAACCTCTTACTTTGGTGATTACCGATGGTATTCTGGGTATGGTGGCGGTGTGTTCTGTGACGCTGGAAGTAATATTACATTCGAGCACTGCGAAATCAGAGGCAATCGTACTTATGGCGGTATGAGCGGGCAAGGCGGAGTTAGGGGCCCAGCCGGTCGACAACACGAACCCCTTATTCCGTATCAGATACCAAGCTATGGTGCTGGTGTCTATTGCGCAGATGACTCAACCATTACCTTCGATGGCTGCACGTTTGAGGACAATGTTGCTTCCGAGGTAGAAGACCCTGCGGATCCCAACCATCGTCTTGATCCATACGCAGGCTTTGGAGGCGGCGTATGTGCAGAAGGCACTGCTATGCTAACATTCGTTGATTGCAACTTTGTCGACAATGACGCTGATTCCGGCGGTGGCCTCTATATACACGATTCTAACGCGGCTATAATTGACTGCAATATTGCGTCCAATACAGCCCTTCGTGGCGCCGGATTCCTCGGTGCCAAAGGTTCGATCAGCATAACTAACACGCTGCTTACGCGCAATATAGCGGACACTGATGTAAACGACCCCAACGACGACGATATTGTCACAGCCGGTGCAGGTTTGTACTTCTGGTCCGCAGATACAACAATTGCTGATTGCAATCTCAATGGCAATCGTGCTGTTGGTTCTGGAGGTGGTCTCTATGTACGCGGCAGAAGTGAGTTCTCTTTTGTTAACTGCCTCGTCATCAATAACGAGGCTGGCCGTGACGGTGGCGGCGCCTCTGTTAACTGGTATGCAAATCCACTTATCGCAAACTGCACTTTCGTTGGCAATGCAGCCCCAGGCATAATCGGTGAGCCCAACAAGACCGGTCTTGGCGGTGCGCTTAACTGTGCATACAATGGCTGGTGCGAGGTCACCGACAGTATCTTCTGGAACAACCAGGCCTTGAAAGGTTCCGAGATTTCTATCAGCTCCGGCTTCGAGCTTGATCCACTGTGTGGAACCATTTCTATTTCTTATTGTGACATCAAGCCTTCACCAAACAATATCTCGGTCGACGAAGAATGTACACTCAATTGGGGTTCTGGTAATATCGATGAAGATCCGCTGTTTGTATCTGGAATGTTCGGCAATTATTATCTTAGCCAGGTTGATGTTGATGCGCCTGGTCAAACACGCCAGAGTCCCTGCGTTGATGCTGGTAGCGATCTCGCCGGTAATCTTGGCATGACAACCTCCACAACCCGAACAGACAGGGTGCCTGACACCGGCCGAGTTGACATAGGCTATCACTATCCATTGCTTGAACCGTGTAAGTTCTGTGACCTCGTTCGTAACGGTATCATTACTTTTGAAGATTTTGCTGAATTCGCCTCCAGATGGCTCCGCCAGGATTGCTCAAGGTCCAATAGTTGGTGTACAGGTGCCGATTTCACGTTCGACAATAATATTGACCTTATGGACTTAGCTTTCTTTGCTGATTGCTGGCTCATAAGTGATACTGATCCACCGATTCCCAACCCGAGCGAGTGGGAAGAGGAGCCCTACGTTTCTTCAGGCAGCTCCATTACTATGGTTGCAAAGACCGCGCTTGATGGTTGGTGGGATACGGAGTATATAAGATACTACTTCGATTGCTATTCCGGCTACTGCCATGACAGTGGTTGGCAGGATAGCCCCATCTACAAGGATACTCAACTGTCATCCAATGATGCAGAATATGGATACAGAGTCAGGGCTCGTGACGGAGCTGGTAAAATGACCAAATGGTCTGTTGTCCGTTATGCCGGTGAGAAAGATACAACACCTCCTGCCCCGGCTCCATACATCGAGACAATTGCGGCTGACGCTAACGACCCGTATAATTCTATTACTATGGTTGCAAGCACAGCCTATGACGTAAGCGGCGTTGAATACTACTTCGATTGCAATAATGTCAACAGGCCTGAGGGGCATGATAGTGGTTGGCAACAGCGTCCTGTCTATACAGATACTGACCTTAATTCTGACACTCAGTACTGTTATCGTGTCAAGGCAAGAGACAGATCCTCCAGCACTAATGAGACCGTCTTTTCCGAGTATTTCTGTGCCAGGACTGCGGTTCCGCCTGATGTCAATGCTCCAGAACCCAATCCGATGGAGTTTGATCCGAACGGTTTACCTCGGGAGTTCTGGGGAGGCGGAGGACCGTTCGATTACTACGCTGAAATGACGGCACGTGTGGCCACGGATGAAAGCGACTTTGTGGAGTACGAGTTCCAGTGTATCGACGACCCAGGTCTTAGCAGCGACTGGCAGCTTGAGAATACATACACCCGCGAACTCGGTGGTTCCGGTCGTGGTTACCGGTTCAAGGTTAGAGCTCGTGACTTGTATAACAATAGAACTGGGTGGTCAGATGCATATCCAGCTCGGTAGACAGCTCTACTGCGATAGCAGTGGCTGTTTAAGATATAGCTGTGGTCTTTTAAGGACCGCAGCCCGCATTCATTTCTATCCGTTCTACGCAATTAGCCAACTGCGTAGAACGTATGCGCTCAGAGATTATGGTTTCGCGACAGCTCTCCCATCAATGTCCCTGTCTCAGGTGTTGTTGTGCCCAGATAGCAAGGCCTGCCCCAATCAACAATACCAACCCAAAAAGTACTTGCAGCCCTGTCAGCGATTCTCCGAAGATAACGTTGGAAATCGCCAGAACAGTAAAAGGCTGCACCAGTATCACAAGAGTTGGAATAGTCGCACCAATACGCTTTATCGCCGCATAATATACGACATGGCCAAGTGCTATCGCCGTCACTGCCGAGATAACGACACACGCCCATTGCCACACACCCATTTGCAAACACTCGCTAACATCCCCAAACACTATCGCAAACACTACCAACCCACCGACCGTGTATATGCTTATCACCGAAAAACCATCCCTCGATCCTACATTATGAAAAGCAATCTTAACGCATACCGTATACACCCCCCACATCAATGACATCACAAGAGCAAGCACTACTCCTGCTA
>CAYNTC010000019.1:0-16594 GCA_964399795.1 uncultured Pirellulales bacterium
TATATCTTGCTCCGGCCTTGCACCCAGTCCTTTGACCACATCTTTTAGCAGATAGAGCTTGATATTTTTGTGTTTGGCAAGACCCTTCAGAACATAGTACATGCAGAAATCGAGTGCCACCCCAAAAACGGCCACAGCTTCAGGGTTTATCAGCTCGATAAGCTTGTCCGTGTTTGGATTGTCAAACGCATCAATGCTTTCTTTTCTTATGATAACGTGGAATTGCTCCTTCCCGATAAGATTCCGCAGAGCCTCGGTCTTCATTTCTTGGATTTGAACATATTCTATCGGAAGTTCGCCCAGATACCCGACCCTCTCGCTGCCGGGCTCACCCGCCATGCAATGGGGTGGAAAAGTCTCTTTCAAATCCGGATTATTTGAGATCTCTTCGTTTTCGATTCTATGCCAGTCAACGTCCCCGATTATACTGTAGCCGTTGTCCAGCGCGAATTTGCGAACTTCACTCACTTTCTCGATGATGGTCTCAGCGCCTGGAACATACAGCTTACCCTCAGGCCGCATAAAGTCAAATTGCGTATCAACATCCCAGAAAATAGTATCTTTTTTCATAGACTGTTCCTTCCATACATAAGGGTTCCCATCCATGTTCATTCCGCAAAAATCGCGCTACTAGCATACTGGTGTCCCTCGAAATCTGCAAGTTGTTATTCCTGCAAAGGCCGAAATGTGCTACAATCCCTGGAAATTATACGTAAATGATGAGCTATACGCGAGCAGCTCAGGCGGATGAGCAAGTCGCACCTGATTATGTTTAAGGAAGGGAACCCATGAAAAGCTATAGGAAAGAACTCTGGTTCAATACGAGAAGCCGGAGAGAATTTATCAACATCACACCGCAAGTCCAGACATGTCTTGCCGAGAGCGGTGTCAAGGAAGGCTTTGTTCTCTGTAATGCCATGCACATAACCGCCAGCGTCTTTATCAACGATGATGAATCCGGGTTGCATCACGACTTTGAAGTTTGGCTAGAAAAATTGGCGCCGGAAAAGCCTTACTCGCAATACCGTCATAATGGTTATGAGGACAACGCCGATGCGCATATTAAGAGGAGCGTCATGGGCAGGGAAGTAGTAGTCGCTGTTACAGATGGCAAGCTCGATTTCGGCCCATGGGAGCAGATATTCTACGGCGAGTTCGACGGCAAAAGGGAAAAACGTGTCCTCGTAAAAATCATCGGAGAATGAATCCACGTTTGATGGAGCTGTTATTTTTTTTATCTCAGGTTTTTGTAATATCGCTCTCGGGGGTTATGGCACCGGGTCCGGTGACAGCCGCTGCCATAGCAATGGGCTCGCGTAACCGATTCGCTGGTATTTTTATGGCCATCGGACATGGAATTATCGAATTTCCACTGATGATTCTGATAATCCTGGGCATGGATAAAATTCTAAAATCCACACCAACCAAAATCACAATCGGACTGGCAGGGGGGGCGTTTCTTTTATTTATGGCAATCGGCATGCTCAAAAGTTTTAGAAAAACTGAACAAGATGATCCAGTACCTGCTAAAACCGGTCCACTAACAGCCGGCATATTGCTATCCGGTGGCAATCCTTGCTTTCTCATCTGGTGGGCCACAGTTGGCCTTGCTCTGGCAATGACCGCAAAAAGCCTTGGCATCTGGGCATTTGCACTTTTTGCTATTGTTCACTGGCTCTGCGATCTTGTCTGGCTTACAGCCTTATCTTGGGCCAGCTTCAAAGGATCGGTGCTATTGGGTCCGCGCACTCAACGAATTGTCTTGCTAATCTGCGGCCTGGCTTTGCTTGCCTTTGGCCTGTTTTTCATCTATAGCGCCGGCAGAACGCTAATTAGATTGCTTCTGACATGAACTCTCTAGTCAACTTGTGGATATGTTGAGAGGTAACCATGGATGCTAAAAAACCTTGGCCTAACACAAACTTATTTCGATTCATATTGGCATTCAAGCTTAGATTGTTGTTTCCGCTTGTTGTTGTATTATCCCTTGTCCTCGGCTATGCCATAGTATCAGGCCTTAACGACCTTGTCTTCAAGGTCCCCAGCATAACGAAAGGCCCGGTCCTGCTGCGCCTACACCGGGATAGAGCTGCCGTTATGTGGGAGACCAATACAGAAGGGCCCTGCTGGTTGTATTACGGCAAGAACGGTACTCTCGACAATTCTCTTGAAAGTGTGGGCGAGAGGTTTCAGTACGGAATTAAACCCAAAGACAAAACAAGCAGGAAAAAGACCGTTTTTATCTATAGAGTTTGGCTTAAAGATTTAGAGCCAGGTCAGGTCTACTGCTATCGCGTCGTCGGCCCTGCTGTGCGCAGCAAAACCTATAGCTTTCGCACTGTCCCCGATAAGACCGACGAAGTTAGGTTCATCATCTATGCGGACAGCCGGAGTAATCCCGCCAATCATCGAAAGCTCGTTAGAATCATGATCAAAAAGAAGGCTGATTTCATAGTCCATATCGGTGACTTGGTGTACGATGGTGATTGTTACGAGCAATGGGGCCCTCAATTCTTCACACCCCTGAGAGGTCTTGTTGAAAGCGTGCCCATCTATGTTGCAAAGGGCAATCACGATGGCAGCAACGGCAATTACGAAAAACTACTCGTCCCTCCAGGCGAGGATAATAGCTTTAATTTCGATTATGGCCCCGTACACTTTTTGTGTGTAGATAATGTCTCCAAAGGCCAAAGAGTCGGAGATCAACTAAAGCTCATCGCCGCCGATGCAAAGGCTAGTGACGCAAAATGGAAATTCGTAAGCTATCACAAGCCGAGCTTGAACTTTGGCCACCATTGGTCGGATTGGGGCCATCCCGACGTGCTGCCAACTTTTGCCAAAGCAGACATCGATTTCGTCGTAGCAGGCGACTCACACCAGTACGAGCGATTCAGGCCAATAGCACCGCCAAACGGCAGCACAGGAAGCTATGTCACCTACATAACTTCAGGCGGTGGCGGAGCACGACTGCACGATGTCGAGCAATCTATCTATCACGCCTTTGCCCGGAAGGTCTATCATTTCTGCCTGTTCCATATCAAAGGCAACAAGCTAACTATGGACGCAATCGACATCAAAGGCAACATCATCGATCATCTGGAAATCACCAAGATAGAGGGAAGGCCCGACAAGGAATACTTAAAGACCGCCGTTTCAATGGCTGCCGTTCAAGTTTACCAGGATGTGGTTTGCAACCGTCCAAAATAAGCTGTCGCGATGCATCTGTTCGATCGGCACAAGAATCGCTGGGATAATTTCGACATCGTCCCCCTTCGCAGATGTTATAGCCTAATGTTTACTTGGTGGTTTCTTCTTGTAACTGTGAATTAAGATCACTGATGAATTTCTCGATGATTTCCTTGGTCAATCCACCTTGCTGCGGCAATTCCAAAGCAATCTGGGCTTCCTTTAGTGCCTCATCTTTTGCTTCCGGCCGGTTTTCAGATAGGAATCGTGCCAGCCAGAGGTGTACGACAGGATTGTTAGGCTCGATCTTTAGAAGCTCACGAAAATGCTTTTCCGCTTCGTCAAGCCTTCCGTACTGTTGTAAAAGATGTGCCAACTGTCCTCGAAATGGTCCTCTCTCCGGGATCAACGCCACCGCCTTGGTCAGCGAATCTATTGCATCGTTCACATTGCCCAGCTTGAGTTGGCAGGCGAATAGATCGGCCCACAAGTAGGCGTTGTTACGGTTGACCCGTAAAGCTTCCTCCATAAATTTGCTACAGTTCTGGTATTCGCCGCGGCCCGACAGTATATTGAATATAAGTAGCGCGGCGAATGGTCTGGCGCTTTCACGATCCCATATACCTTGCAGTATTCCGAACGCCTTTTGTGTATCCTTGGCTGAGAGGAACTGCGCATACAGTATCCTTGACGCTATTGCATTTGGATCAAGCTCTAAGGCCTTCTGATAATATTTTTCTGCTTGCTCATTCTTGTCCTGTTTTTCTGCGATGCTCGCAGCAAAGGCGTGCATATAAACAGACCTCGGTCGCAAAAGGATAATTTCACTTGCTTTATCAAATGCTCGGTCGAAATCGTGACTAGTGTAGAGCCTGTAGGCTTCCAGGAAAGAAGAAAAGACCTTCATATTATCGTCCGGCTTGGTGAGCATCTTATCTGCTGGACGCAGAGCTTCTGCCTGGCCTTTTTGGTTCAGTAGACGTCTGACTTGTTCCATTGCAGGGCCTCGTGCCGAGACTATGTTGCCTTTCGCTATGCTCAGTCGAACAAAGCATCCCACAGCATCTGATGTTTCCGGCAACAGCATCGGTGATCCACTCCATTCGTCACCGAGCTGGTCGCCTCCCAACAGCGATATGAGCCGAGGGACCGCCCTTCGAACTCCTACATAGTCGACCGGCAGGGTCTTGTGCTGCACGCCTGCACTATCGCCAATTGGCTCATTAGCGTCGGTTTCAACCGCACCAAGGGTCTCTGGCATGCCTATTATCTCAACGCGTTCAATTAGGGGGACACTGTTGTTATCTGCTATTTTTATCGCTGGGTGACCTCGCCATGGAAGTTTAACTACTGCAACGTCAAGCTGCTCATCCGCAGCTACAATTTCTACGCTGCACACTTCACCAAGGTAGGGACTAAGCACCGTCACCAATCCTGGCATCCTGTGCCGCCCCAGATCAGACTCCTCGTATACAATGTGATGCGCTGTTATTGCCAGTGTACCATCTCCTATCACAAAACCATTGCCTGCGAATTTACCGAAGGGCGTACTGGCCATAACCAGTACGAGACAATCCTCCACAGTGGTGGCGTTATCGTTTTGGCAAAAGACACCTGCCGGAAAAACCAGTACCAACAAAATTACGCTAACAGTGAGAGTTTTGTACCTGTTCATAAATCTTGGCCCTTTCTTTTTTGACATCGCAAACAACAGTTTATCCACAGTAACCGCGCTCCGTGGTTGGCACCGGCAACCCTTGAATTCATCCTCCTATGAATGTTGGCCGTGGCTATCTTCTTGTCTGTTGCCGGCGTAGCCCTGCTGACCCATTACTTGCTTGAGGTCGTATTTCTCAAGGATATTTCTTTGCGAATCCGCTATTTGTTCTACAGATTCACCGCCATGACCTGTACGCTGCCCAAAACTTGCCTTAGCAACTGCATCTGATATTCTCGAAAGCTTAATATTTTCGGGAACGGTCGCCGGCACAAAGCCGATTTTTGGCTCCGCAGTCTTTATCAGCAAACCTTCAGCTACAAGATGATTCAATATCCTGTCCCCAAACTCGCCTGGTATATCCAGCTTACTACATATAAGCTCAGGTGGGACCGGCGCTTCATTTCTATCAAATGCGATTGCAATCTCCCTGACAATATTGATTGCTGTAAGGTTGTTAGCAATGAAGTGGTCTGCCGTTTTCCTAACAGTGGCAATCTCAGTTGCATCAAGGGTCTTTAAGTACTGCGTTGTGAACGTTAGCTGTAATCCAAACAGTGCGATAATCCAGGTTATAAATATCCACACAACACCAAGCGGAATAAGCCCCAGCACTCCATAAATTTTGCTATAAGGAATGAAACGTGTCACGTACTCGCCAAAGCCCCACTTTGCAAGCATCCAGACTATACCGGCCACTGCCGCGCCCCACAAAGCTGCACCAGCCTGGACTTTTGTGTTCGGCAGCACAAAATACAACAAGAATAGCGCTATAACCGCCACCATATAAGATAGTACAACCGGACCAATATGCGACATTACCGTCTTTTGGATCTGGCCAATGGCTGTATATCGTGTGGTGACATAAATGCCCGCACCTAAAAGTAACGGCCCCAGTGTCAAGAGCGCCCAGTAGTTAATCATTCGATGAAGTAGACTTCTTCCCTTCGCAACGTGCCATATATTGTTAAAGGCTTTTTCTATTGTTGAAAGAAGGGCAAGCGCCGCCCAGATCACTATGATTATGCTCACCAAGGTAATCGCGCCCTTATTTGCCTTGGCAAAAAAGTTACTGATTAGTTTGTCCAGATGTTCCGTTATCTTGATAGTCCGTTCCGGGTCCTCAGCCGTAGGAGCAGAGTATTGGATATTCGTAAGATGAACCTGGTCGTAAACAAACGCCTTTACTTTCTCACCCATATCGCTATAGGCAGGAAGTGATTGAAATATCAGCAGCATCACTATCGCCAATGGAACAATCCCAAAGATTGTATGGTATGATAATGCTGCAGCTTGCTGGCCCGCCCGATTCTTCCTCAATAGTCTCGCGCAATGCGACCACAATTTGATCTGAAAAACGATAAATCGGCTGGCCCTTCCAAGCTGAGCAGTAGGTGTGGACAAGAGATTCTTAAACACCACTATTGCCTTTCAAACAGGGAATGCTTTGCATTGAGTTATTCCTACTTAAACAGGCCTTCAAGGCCCTTTCGTAACTGTTGCTGTAATTGCTTTTTCATCTGGTCCTCAAGCAGCCTTCCCAAGTCAAGCTCGGGTTTATCAATCGTGCCCTTTAGCGGAACCGATATTCTTTCGCCCGATTTTTCCTGACCAACCCTAACTGTAGTGCCCGTTACAGTATAAGGCAAAGTAACAATCATGTTCAATCTCTTGTCCAGACCGATAATACCTTCGAAGTTTATCGGATTGTCACCGACATCAACCTGCATATTATCATATTGCAGTGATCCCTCCTTCAAGGCGAATTTTGTTGGATGTATTGTAATCTCTTGTCCGCTGTATCCTCCTCCTGCCACCGACAGAATCTTGCTCAATAAATCCGACGCCTGTAAATACAGTTTGCTTATTGATATTGTGCCGACTACCTCAAGGTCATTTTTCGTAGCTGACGCCAATGGTATTGCCATACTATCACAGTCGAAATTGGCCACACCGCTCACATTAACAGCGTTGGCGAAAATGGGATTCACGTATTGAAATAATTTCTCCGTAGTTTCCTTATCGATTTGAATATCCTTTGCAATCTGTATAGGGCCAGGCGTTCTCAGAAGTGTTGGCTTGTCATTGAAATTCGCCTTGCCGGCAAAGCTAAGTCGCCCGTTATTAACAGTTGTTGAAAACGGCGCAATATTTAGCACGCCTTTTTGAACTTGAACATCGACCTCCGTAGGGCCGAACTTTAGCCCCATATACTCCCCCTGGTCAAAGCCGACCGCTGCCTTGGCGTTAAGATTGCCTAAAAGTTGGTCCTTCTGCTCATCCGTATACCTACTGGAGAACATCACAGTCGTTTTCCTTTGTCCTTCCAGCTTCAAACCTTCGGGCAAAAAAAGTGAGCCAACTGTGCTGACAGTAGTCCAGTCGTACTCAAGGTCCATCTGCCCCTGAAGCCTGGTTTGGCCGGCTTCGCTGGTTTTCTCAAACTCACCTTTTTTTATCTTTATCTGTGGACTTTCCAGTTGCAGCTTTCTAACGTTGATAGACTTCTCTTTTGGACTGATCTCGGCATCCAGAATAAGCAGTACCTCTGCTTGTTCAAACGGTTCTTTCTGGCCGGAGACGATTTTAAGATTCTTTATCGTTGTGTTATCGGTTGAGATTCTATAGCTGTCCTCTCGAGAGCCGACGTTTACTTTCCCGCTGGCCGTTCCAGCTATATCTATTTTCTTAGGCATCGACGCAAACATCACTGCGAATGGTTGAGCTTTCGCCAGGTCAACTTCACTGACAACTACGGCAAGGACCAAAGGTTTTTTCGCTGTTTTACTTAATGGCGCCGTCGCATCTTCCACATTTACGCTGCCAAGACTTGTCTTTACTCTGACATAATCGATAGCAGCCATGTTATTTTCCCGATCAATGTTTACAGCAAAACTCACCTCAGCTTTCTGCTCGGAGACACTGTTTCCGTCTGCAGAAGCGATGTGAAGTTCTGTAACATCAACTGAGCCTGCAGCACCGATATTGCCTTGCTTCAAAGACACTTGTCCCTTGCTTGACATCCTGCCGGATATGTCGTATGGCACTATATCTGCGAACTGCCCCAATTCTGTTTGAAGCTTTGCCAGATCCACCTCGCCCTCATAGTCAATCTGCTCAAAATTGCCGCTGGCATTGACTCTCACAAACGCCGCCGAAACGTTTAGCCTTTCAAGGTTGATCTGCTTATCATCAGCAGTTATATTTGCCCCAGCTACAATCGGCTCTGTGAGTTTCAGCTCTTTATCATCAAGTGCACCAGCTAATCCTACAAGCCTGGCTTGGCCCGAGATGGTTGCCTTGCCAGCTTCTTTGAGTGTGTCAACATTGCCCGTCAGTTTACCAGACGTCACTTTCATTCCTTCTTTCAGGCCTAATGTACGCGGCATCTGGTTCAGCAAAGATGCCAGGTCACAATCGAAATCGCCTTCGAGCTTATAACTTGAATCGGCCTTGTAAAGGTCGGATAAAGACTTAAGTGTTGTAGGAATAGTCCCGCTTGCTGTTACGGACGCCCAGTCGGTATAGATCTGGAGTTTATCGATGTTTATCATCTGCCTTTGTTGGCTTAGCTTAGCATTAAACTCCAGTGTGTTACTTCGAAGCCTATCGCCTTTAAGCAGACCTCCACCGATGTCTATATCTTTCGCTCGTATCGCAGCGTCCAACTTTTCAAGGCTGCCATCTATGACTTCGCTGCTTATGTTCACCCAAATACTGCCTGCTGTTTTTAGCTCGACTCCCGTCAAAGCAAAAATAGGTGCAAGAGTCCCGAGGTCCAGCCCATCGACCTCGACTGTAAGATCGCCGGTTGTGCCTTTCAGGCTCCATCCTGTTTTGCTTACGCCCGGCGTAACACCGCCAGCCGCGCGAATCGTTGCTGTCTTTTCGCCTCCAATCACACTCATATTCAGATCGAGGTCCGTTTGCTGCCCCAGCGGTCTTAGATTCAGCTCCGTGTTTATGTCAGACAGCTCGATCATCGCGCCTTGAGCGTCGGTCACTTTCAAACTGCCATCGTTAATAGCAACGTCCATGGCCAAAGCAATATGCTTGGCTTTTACGGGAACCGGCTCAGGTTTTCCAACACGCTCTTGCTCCACCGTAGGTTGATCTTTGAGATTTACGCTTATCTTAGGCTGGTCAATTGTCGTTTTACCGAAGAATAAATTACCCATCAAAATGGAGGCGTAATGGGGCTTTGTGGCAATCTGTTTCACACGGACGGAAATTCGCCCGACACTATCGTCGAAACTCAAATCTGCAATATTGACTCCCTTAAGCCATCCTAGTGACAGATCTGCAAACTCCATCCGACCGTCGATTGCCTTATTGATTTTTGCCAGTATCATCTTTTGGCCAGCCTTAGATGATATGAGCACCGGCATAAGCAAGGCCGCTACTATAATCAGCAAGATGATGACTGCAAATACCCAGATGATTACTTTTATCACACTTTTCTTTTGTGGATTAGTCTTGGCTTTTTCTTCAGATTGCATAAGTTGCCCCCTGTTAAAATTTCAATATAGCTATTGGCTTGTCATGTAGGGACGTCTCGCAAATATATACGCAGTATTTAGTGTATAAACTGCTTAGTTCCGCACAATGTGATGCCAGCTCATCGGAGCCGAACAGAGCAACACTTAGAAAAGATTTTGCTCTCCTAAATAATTGATCTATAAAATCAGTCGAGCATTATCTCATCTGATTTATTTTTGACCATCGTGTCAATCTTATCGCTATATTCTTTAGTGATATCGTCGATTTGTTTCTTGCCTTTTTCGAGGTCATCTTCGGTTATGAGCTTATCTTTTTGCTGCTTTTCAAGATGTTTGTTCGCATCTCTTCGTATGTTACGGATACTAACTTTTGCTTGCTCGCCAATGTGTTTAGCTTGTTGGACAAGCTGCTTTCTGCGTTCCTCGCTGAGTGGTGGAATATTTAGTCTGATAAATTTCCCCTCCATAATCGGTGCAATACTTAAATCACTGCTTTTTATCGCCTTTCCAATCTCCTTTGCTGAGGCCGGGTCAAAAGGCTTAATCACAAGCATATCTGCTTCAGGTGCCGAGATTGTTGCCAAGGATCTTATTGGTGTTGCTGTGCCGTAATAATCGACTTTTAGGTTTTCGACCAAGCCTGGTGATGCTCTGCCGCTGCGAAACGCCCTTAGTTCATCATGCAGGACTTCTACAGCTTTTTCCATTTTGGCTTTGCTTTGGGATACTACCTCATCTACAGGCATCTGCTACCTTATTTTCGAATTGCGTATGTCGGATTCGGTCTTTATCTTCACCGATAAGCATCACGCACAACACATCACTATTTTAGTTCCAACCTGTTCACCGCAAATGGCTTTAGCTATATTGCCTTTTTTGAAGATATTTAGAACGATGATTGGGATGTTATTATCCTTGCAAAGACTTATGGCTGAGTGGTCCATCACCCTTAGATTTTGTGCAAACACATCGTTATACGATAGTTTTTCGAACAGCTTAGCATCCGGATTTTTGCACGGATCATCGCTATAGACACCATCAACTTTTGTCGCTTTAATTAGAAGATCCACCTCCAATTCTGCCGCTCGCAAAGCTGCACACGTATCCGTGGTAAAGAAAGGATTTCCCGTTCCTCCAGCCAATATCGCGACTCTTCCACGCTCAAGATGTCGAAGTGCGCGTCTACGTATAAAAGATTCGCACATCGCTGCTACTTCGATTGCGCTTAAAACCCTTGTTGGCTGATCTAACTTTTCGAGCGTTTCTTGTAGCGCGCATGCGTTGATGATTGTTGCCAGCATCCCCATGTAGTCAGCCGTATTCCGTGGTATATGACTTTCTTTGGAAAAACTCTCGCCGCGTACAAAATTACCAGCCCCAACGACCACCGCTACCTGAGGCCCGAGCCTGCAAACTTCGGCTATTCTTTCGGCAATTGATTTAAGTGCTGAGCCATTAATTCCGAACTCACCACGCTCGCAAAAACTCTCCCCAGAGAGTTTCAATAATACTCGTTTATATTTACTCTCTGCCATTACTTCGTATCTCATATTTCGTATCTCATATTTCGCATTTTGTATCTCGGTCGAGATACAATTCACGATTCACGAGATACACTTCTTAGCCGACTTCAAACCGGACAAATCTTTTTATCTTTGCCTGGCCGCCTGCTTGTTTGGCGGTGTCCGTAAGATACTGGGCTACTGTCTTGCTGTCATCTTTGACAAACGGCTGCTGCAGAAGGCAATTTTCCGAATAAAATTTCTTCATTTTACCATCTATTATCTTCTCTATGATATTAGGAGGTTTGTTCTTAACCTGCTCGGCGAAAATTGCCTTTTCCTGTTTAATCACTTCAGGATCAATGCCGTCTTTATCTATTGCCAGCGGTTTGGTCGCCGTAATATGCATCGCGATGTCGGAAGCCGAGCGTTTTAGAACATCTGACTTTGCAATATTTTCGTCATCCGACTCGATCTGTACCATTGAGCCAACCTTTTTGTTGAAATGAACGTATATTCCTATTAATCCCGGACCGTCGAGTTCATATTTTGCATAATCGCCAACCTGCGTTTTCTCGCCCGTTTTACTTACCGTCTCAGTCATGACATCATCGAATTTTTTTCCATCGATGCTTGTCTCAAGGATATTCTCTGCACCGTTGCTTGCCGAGCAAGCCATCGCATACTCAGCCAGCGCATTAGCCGCTTCGACAAAGTCGTCGCTTTTTGCCACAAAATCGGTTTCACAGCAGAGAGTAGCCATAACAGCCTTTTTGCCGTCCTCGCTGATTTTGCTTATAACAAGTCCCTCCGTCGTCTCACGTCCTGCTCGTTTAGCTAAAGTTGCAAGGCCCTTTTTCCTCAGTATCTCCACAGCCTTATCAATATCACCGTCGGCTTCCTGCAATGCTCTCTTACAGTCCATCATGCCTTGCCCTGTCATCTTTCTCAGTTTCATCACTAATGAAGCCGAAATCTCTGTCATTTCAAATACTCCTGTTGAAGTTCTGTTCTATTGTTTTAATTCTTAAAAATCTTGGTAATTGCTATCTTCCCACATAACACATTTTGGCTTATATACTCAAACTGACCGGATTCTAATTGAAAACCAACATAAATACCTGTTTGGCAACGATATATTGCACTTTGTCATTCCCGTGAAAACGGGAATCCAATTTGCTGAAAACTTTAATAGATTCCCGCCCATTCGGCTAGCGCTCAGGGCAGGCCCTGCGCGGGAATCCCGAACTGGCTTCGGGAAAGAATCAGTCAGTTTGAGTTATATATAAAATACCACAAACGAATGTAGTTTGTTCCTCTTCTGCAATCTGTAATTCAGCCTTGTTCCTTAGTGTGTTGCATTCCTGTGTCGTAAGATGTGAAAGGCGTCGTTTCTATTCGATGGTCCGGACATAGTTTCTCAGGAAGCAGCCTGCTCTGATTCCTGTTCGCCTGGTTCGTTTTGCTGCGGAGCCGATTCCGTATTCTCAGCGGTTGTCGGCTCTGCCGTATCCGTCTTCTCGGATTTATTTTGGTCTGCAAGCGCCAAAGCCGGCCTTCTCGAGCGCACGCGTCGCGGTCGTGTCACTGGCTCTCGTCGTGCCGAAACCATAGTCTTGCCGATTGCCACTGCATCTGCCAGCTCACTGAGTATTAGTTCAATTGCCCTGATGGAGTCGTCATTCGCTGGAATAGCCACGTCTACTGTATCAGGGTCCGAATCGGTATCAAGAATCCCGACAGTTGTTATATTAAGTTTTTTGGCCTCTCGCAAAGCCAGATATTCCTTTTTGGCGTCCACAACTACAACCACGCCGGGCAGACGGTTCATCTTTCGAACACCTTCCAGATTGGTTTTGATTTTACGCATTTCGCGTTTGAGTCTGGACGCCAGCTTTTTGCTCTCGCTTTCAATCGTCCCATCCTGTTCCATAGATTCCAACTGTTCTAACCGTTGCAGCCGAGATCGAACAGTTCTGAAGTTTGTTAGCATACCGCCAAGCCATCGCTCCGATACATAATACATTCCACATTTATTCGCAGCCGTCTCAACCGCTTTTTGAGCTTGACGCTTTGTTCCCACGAATACAACGTCGTTACCCGACGCGACAACCTCGGCGAGAAGCTTCTTCGCAATCAGTAGTCCCTTTAAGGTCTTCTTAATATCAATAATATGGATATTGCCGCGCTTGGCGAAAATGAAAGGGTCCATCTTGGGATTCCATCGGCTCACACCGTGCCCAAAATGCACCCCTGCATTTATCAGTTCCCGAGTTAACGCTTTAGCCACAGAAGCCTCCAAATAAACCGGTACCTTAATTATTTGTTACACCTAAAAAACCAAATTATAATAAGCTAATGCAATTCGGCTGGTGTGTCAAGTGCTTTTGTCACAAGAATTTTTCACTAAACTTTCACCATTTTACCCAGGCGGCGTCCAACTATGGTCCGCATTTAACACATACACTCAGCTTAATAATTACACCATAGACATAATAAACAACGACATTTTTATCTTGATGTCGATTTTCAGCGAATGTATAATAATTCATCCTCACTAAAGGAGGACAGAGTGGGAGATAAGCAATCTAACATTGCTGAGTCATTCGTATGCAACTTCATCCTGCATTAACGGTTTGCGCAGACAGCGCAATCATATATTAACCTTTTTTGAAGGGAGAAAAAGATGCAAACGAAAGCAAAAAACGCAGTAGTTCTGATTATGGTTGGCTTAGTTGTATTATGCCTTTATAGCTATGCCAATGCACAGACCCCCATTTCGTCTGTGCCTGTCATGATAACCAGCCCTGGCTCATACTACTTTGCTGGCGACCTGCAGAATAATATTCCTGACAGCAATGCGATAGTCGTCGACGTTGACGATGTCACTATAGACCTTATGGGCTACAATCTCATTGGCCCCGGTTTTGGCCAGGGCCGAGGCATATATATTAACGCCCGTGCGAACGTCGAAATCCGCAATGGAACGGTCCGGGATTTTGGTGCAGAGGGAATATACGAAATTGGCATGGCTGGCCCCGAGGACAATCTACGCTACGGCTACGGTCACAGGATAATCGGAATGCGAGTTTTGTTCAACGGCCTTGATGGCATCTGCTTGTTTGGCTTTGGCCATCTTGTCAAGGATTGCACCGTCTCAGGAAATGAATTTTTTGGCATCTGGGTAGACACAGATTGTACGGTAACCGGTAATATAATCTTTGAGAACAGCGGTAGTGGCCTTATGGCCGGACTGGCTGTAACGGTTACCGGT
The DNA here is from genome assembly GCA_964399795.1 of uncultured Pirellulales bacterium. Taxonomy (GTDB): domain Bacteria; phylum Planctomycetota; class Phycisphaerae; order Sedimentisphaerales; family Anaerobacaceae; genus CAYNTC01. The sequence continues at coordinate 14,179 of CAYNTC010000019.1, forward strand.
AACACAGTCGGTGCAAATGGTGGCGATGGCATAGCAGCGTACTCCGGTTGCACGGTGTCGGGCAACACGGTTGAGTACAATAATAGTAGCGGCATTTGGGCTCAAGAAGGTTGCAATGTGACTGGCAATACTTCCTACGATAATGCTTGGGGTATATATGTTGCCGGCGATGGCAATCTGATAAAATCCAATACCTTCAGGAGCAACGCCCAAACTGGTATCTCGGTTGACGGACTAGCCAATGCGATTGAGGAAAACCTTGTGACTGGTTCCCCAGCCGGCTTCGACTTCGTTAAGTGCGACAACTTCTACGCTAACAACCGTGCGGCCGGCAACGGAACCGACTATGTCAATACTGGTTGTCAAACGGATGGCGGCGGGAATGTCTCGTTTTAGCCAAGAAGTGCCAACACAACTCTGAGCATCTGTGAGCACAAGGGCCAGATTCGATTAGAGCTGTCTGTTGAGTTTTAGGGCCGGCGAGGATGTAATGCCTCGCCGGCCATTGGGTTTTGTTAATACCAGACTGTAATTATGATGTTGGGCTCAGTTTTTTTAGCTTGAATTTCGCCCGTAGTTATGTTCGTTCGTCTTATATTTATGTCTGGATTTTTTTTGAGCCAGTCCGTGATCTGCTCGTCCAGAAAATTTATAGCTCCTGGATGTAGCTTCGTAAAGAAGGTCCTTACACCCGTAACGCGATTGCTTGATGCTGCCTCTTGAGGAGCTTCTTTAGTATCCATCTGAGGTCTATTTACGGCAGTAGGTTTGGAGGGCTCCTTTGCAGCAGGTTTGGCTGGCTCGGTTGTGCTACCTCCCAGATTCAAAGGAGAGTGCGACACATTTGTCTCGTCCGATCCATCATCAAAAGGGATTGGTTTATCGAGACCTTCGTTGCCGCCAAGTTTATCGCTGTCAAAATTATCCATATACTGTCCCTCTAAAATTCGTTGTTCATAACCTTCTCAGCCTCAGTTTTTGGCTGTTTAGTCCTTGACAGTCTACTGCCTTATCTAATCGGTGTCAGTAGTATGGCCAAAGGGATCAGTCAATACATCCTCCAGCCCTGGTTCGTACTCAGGTCTGGCACGTTTTTGCTTTACATCCTCCATCATCTCAGCATATTCAACACTTCCAGATGAAATACTCGGCGTAAGAATGAATATAACCTCCGTGCCTCTTTCTTCAAAGTCCTTGCTTGAGAATAAAATACCTAAAATAGGAACGTCCTTCAAGAAAGGAACACCTCGGATTACCGTCCGTTCTTCAGTTTTTCTAATACCACCGATCATGAGGCTCTGGCCGGGTTTTATCCGGTTTTCCGCAATCTCGATAGTACGCTCGGTGACAATCGATACCTGAACTACACCTTCCGGCTTGGACTTTGAACCGATTTGTACCTTGGTGGAAAGGCCTATTGAACCGTCTGCATAGACATAAGGAGTTACCTCAAGCACGTCTTCGACCCACTGGTATTCGGTCAAAGAATATGGCTGTAAAACCTCAGGTCCCAGCAGTATCTTTTCGAGTGGGACGTTCTCCCGTGAAACGATTTTTGCTTTTTGGCCGTTTATGGTTTCAAGAGTTGGGTTCATAAGGATTTTTAGGTATCCTCTCGAGACAAGTATATCGATGATGGCCCTGACCTGATGGCCCTCTACACCCTGGTTTTTCCAGTAGCTGATGTCCAGACCGAATTCACCGCGCTTGCTCTCCCGCAGAGAAGCACCCGGGAAAGCAGGCAAAAGCTCACCAGATTCATCGGTTTTGCCGCCAAGTGTTATCCGTTCTCCAAAGAGGTTCTCAAGCAGGATTGTGGTTTCCCAATCCATCGTTACGTCTGCAAAGCGTTCAAGAATAAGGCAATCGATATTTACCTGAATGGGGGGAACATCGACCATACTAAGAAACTCCAGAACCTTATCGGCTTCTTCGTCGTTTGGGCAATCAATAATCAGTTGATTTGTAGGGCTGCTTATATTGACCTTGTGGCTGAGCTGCTCAGTAATAAGTCCTGAGAGCTTATCAACCGTGTGATTTTTGGTGAAATAGAAAAGCTTTACGCCGTCCTTTACCTTAATCCTTTTTGACGGGGACCGGTACATTTCCGGAAGGGGATTTGTGACGTTGGGATTTTCTTTAATCTCCCTTAATTCGTCCAGGATTGCCTGGGTTTGGAGCTCTGCTGGTGTGCGGGAAAAGAAGTCTCCGCAGCCATTAACCAACAGCATAACTATTAAGGTTCCCAAACATAAAAAGACGTGTTTGGGAAGGCTCCCATTTTGCCATCTTTTGCAAAATGGGGCCCAAGCCCTTACAGCCGAGGCTCCAATCAGCTTTTGACTGCGGAAAATTTTCAGGTTGCTAATGCACATAATCCCGCCACCAGTTTGAGATATCTACGTCTACCGAAAGG